>NZ_JBIAHR010000004.1:230091-359251 GCF_042870695.1 Streptomyces sp. NPDC006384 | reverse complement strand
TCCCGGAGAGCCGGGCGGCCACTCCTCGCGAGCCACGACTGGCAGAGAGCTATCAGCCACACCCGGCCCTCCCGGGCCGCCTAACAACTTACGGAGAGCTATGAACACGACGGAACTCGCGTGGTTCAAGTCCAGCTACAGCGGCACACAGGGTGACAGCTGCGTCGAGGTCGCTGTCACCGATCAAGTCGTGTGTGTGCGGGACTCCAAGGACGTGACACGCCCTCACTTCGCAGTGGGCCGCGGGGAGTGGACGCGGTTCGTGGGGTTCTTGACGGAGGCGTGAGAGGCGCGGGCGCCGAGGATGTGCTGCGGGAGCGGTGCTGGCCGATCCCGCAGCACGCCGTGATCTCAGGAGTCCCGTTCCATCACCGCGGTCGCCGCCTCGATGCCGTTGACGACCTCGTACTCGAGATCGTCTATCCCGGCGTCCCGCGTCACTGCGGCGAAGTGCCTACGGGCCGAAGCGATCTTTTTTTGCTCTGCGGGGCGCAGCAGGGCCAGTTCGTTGACGTCCTTGGTCTCGAAAACGATGTAGCGGCTGCCGTCGGTCCGTTCCACGGTCAGAGCCCAGTCAGGGTTGTAGTTCCCCAGAGGGGTAGGGATGACGAACGACGGCGGAAGCTTGACGAAAGTCTTGACCTCGGGGCGCTGCATGAGCGCGAGCGCGAATTCCTTCTCTGTAGTCGAGTCGATGATCAGGTAGCGGTACACGGACTTGTTCTCGAACGAGACCGCGTTGCCGTCCGCGTCCGTGACGATGTTTCCTCCAGGGCCGGTGTAGCCGGCGAGGTCGGCCTGGTGGAACAGGCTTATCGGGTAACGGCGGTCCTCTTCTGGGCGGGAGGCGTCCACCAGCTCGTAGCGCACCCCTTCGACAAGGAAGTGCTCCTTGGTGAGATTGAGTAGGCGGCCCACCTGGTCGATGTACGCCTGCGGATTGTTCCGGAACTGTGCGAGAGTGCCCGACTCGGTGAGGACATGGGCGAGCGTGGCACGGGTCAACTGGGTGCGGTCCGCGAGAACGGACAAGATGTCGGGCAAGTCCTCACTGTCCGCATAGGTGACGTCCGTGCGGCGTGCGGTCGCTGCTTCGGCCGTCAGACCGCTCTGGTCTATGCGCCGCACGCGGTGCGTGAGCCACTCGCCGCGGCGCTTGGGCACGGGGGGCATGGTCCGCAGCTCCTTGACCATCGCGGCGCGCAGATCGGTTTCGTCGACCTCGACGCGGTATTCCGTGCGGTGCCGGATGCGGTTCCAAAGCTCCTGGAATTCAGGGCTGTCCAGACGTTCCTGGACGACGGGCACCGCGACGCGTTCACCGGCTTTCTTGACGTCGATCGGCTTGGCCAGACGCTTGATATGTCCGAGCACCGCCTTGGTGGCGGCCTCCGAGTTCACGGAGTCGCTAATGATCTTCGTGAGCTTTGCGTCGCCGGTCTGCACGGCTTCGCGCAGGCTGTCCTGCACCTTCCCCTTGGCGTCAACATACCCTTCGAAGAACAGAGCCTGGTACAGCTGCTGCGCGGCAGCTGCGCCCACAGGGATGACGCTGCTGTCCTCCGCCTTGAAGGTCAGCCGCGCAAAGCCGTCCACGGTGACAAGACCGAACCGGATACCCAAGTCGTCGGCCATCTCACGCTGAAGGCGCTCGGCGAACTCCTCGTAGGATTCGTTCGCGATCACGGTGAGGCGGTTGGTCTCGAAGCCGTGCACGCGGTTGCCGGACCCGTCCACGCAGAGGCGCAGGCCCCGCCCGATTGACTGGCGCCTCCACCGCTCGGTACCCATGTTTCTCAGGACACAGATCTGGAAGACGTTGGGGTTGTCCCATCCCTCCTGCAGCGCGGAGTGGCTGAAGATGAAGCGGATGGGGGTGCCGGGCGTGGTCAGGCCGACCTTGTCCCGCATGATCTGCTCGTAAGCCAGACCAGCCTGCTGGCGCCCCTTGTCGGTGGTCTCCTTGGTGTCCACCAGAACTTCACCACCGCCCTTGCGGCGGTCCACGGAGAAGTACCCCTGGTGAGCTTCCTTTGCGACTTGTTCGGCGGGGGAGTCGCCCAGCAGGGTGTTGAACTCCGGATCGGAGGCGATGCGCGTGTACTCCTCCTCGAAGATCCGCGCATACTCGCCGGGAAGAGCCTCCCCGTTGGGGCCGTACTCACGGTACTTTGCCACGGAGTCGACGAAGATCAGGCTGAGTACCTTTATGTCGCGTCCGTGGATCGCGAACTCCTGCTCCTTGCGCAGATGCTGCCGGATGGTCTGAGCGATCATCTGGCGGGCCCGCTCATCGACGCTGACCTCGGCCCCAATGCTTTCGCCCACACCGAGCGGATGTGCGACGGTATCGAAGGAGATGCTCTGCTGCCCCTCGGCCGCGTTAATGGCGACCACCGTGAGGTCCTTGTACAGGTCACGCGCGGTCACATCGGCGAGGTTGCTGCGCGGCCCGGTGTCAACGGTGACGGCTTTACGCTTGAGCTCATTCCCCTCCTCGACGTCCGCCTCGACGCGGGCCGTGATCGCTCCAGCCTTACCGCGCTTCGCCCCAAGGAACTTGACGTAGGGGGTCGTCCCACTGGAAGACGTGACCAGCGAGTCGACCTCGATCTGCTTGACCAGCTCGTTCTCGTAGGCGGCGATCGCATCGAGACGGTAGACGAGGTTGGCTTTGTCGTCCTTCGGGTGGGTGGCCGAATAGCGCAGAGTGGCCAGGGCGTTGAAGTCCTCCAGCGCGCTGCGTCCCGCGCCCTTCTTCCTACCGTTGCCGGTATCCCCATACACGCTCTGGGGTTCATCGACGATGATGATCGGCCTTGTCGCCCGGATCAGATCGGCGGGCACCTCGAAGTCGAGGTCCTCGGCCGGCTGGTAGATCTTGTTGGTCTTCTTGTTGATCGACGCGACAGTGACGATCATGATTTCGATGCTCGGTGAGGTGGCGAAAGATCGGACTCGGGACGGGTTACCACCGTCGAACTGGAAGAAGTTCATTGGCGGGTTGCCGTACAGGGTCGCGAAGTGCTCACGCAGCATCCGGATGGACGTCTCGACACCCTCCTTGATGGCCACCGACGGCACCACCACCATGAATTTGGTGAATCCGTAGAGCTGGTTGAGCTCATAGATGGTGCGCAGGTAGACATAGGTCTTGCCGGTGCCGGTCTCCATCTCGATCGTGAAGTTCATCGAGTCCAGCGACGGCTCCGGGGCGAGACCGGTACGGTTCTGCACTTCGTGCAGGTTGGCGAGGATCGTCTCCCGATCAAGGTGCAGCATGTTGCCGTACCCAAGGTCGGACAGTCCTTCAAAGCCAGCGTGCGCGGATGGATGCGCGTGCACGGTGAACTGGGAGGCCATGGCCTCCTGCCCCTTAAACAGGCCTGTGACCGCGTCGATGGCCTGACGCTGGTATTCGAGGTCCGCGTCGAAGGAGAACTTCATTCAGATGCTCCGCAGCGTGGTGAAGCCGGCCTGCTTGAGCGCGGCAGCGAAGTTGAGCTTGGTGGCGGAGTCGACGAAGCCGGTATCGCGGACGACCACCGTCGTGTCCGCATCGCCGGGTTCCTCGTCACGCCAGGCCACCAGCGCCTTGGCGACCTCGTTTGCCCGGTCGATGGTGATGTCGGTGCCGAAATACGCGAACAGCGTGCCCGCCAGGTTGTACAGCGGACTGCCGGCGACCTCGCGTGTCTCCAGCGGCGTGGTCAGCTCCACACCCATGCGCAGCATCATCTCGACCAGCAGATCATCCGTGGTACGCCCGGTCACGAGGTTGTCCACAGCTTTGAGCAGATTGAGCTGGTCAGGCGTCCCATCCCAGACCTTCACATTGCTGGCTTCCAGTCGGTACGACCGGAAGCCAGTATCAATGGGGCGGGCGTCGGGGCTCTGCTTGGACGCGATCTGCTGGCCCGCACGGCGCAGGCGTTCGCGAGTGATGTCCGCGATCGTGTTGTAGCCATCTCTGCCTACGGGCTCGTCGAGCTGGACCAGGATGTAGCGACGGTTGCCACCGTCGTCAGCGTTGAGGTCCATTACAGCGTGGCCAGTTGAGCCAGAACCTGCAAAAAAGTCAAGAACTACTGCGTCAGGCTTCGAATCGGACACCGCACTGATCCACTTTGCGAGCACGGTGTGGTCCTTCGGGTACTCGAAGACTTCGCTGCCTAGAAGGCGGCGAAGATACAAGCCGGCGGCCGCCCGATCTCGCTCGAAGACGGGACGGATCGGCTGGTCCTCATGCTCATCCAGGAATCGTTTGTAGCGGGGACTCACTGTCTCGTCCTCGCCGAAGAGAATTCGACCTTCGGCAATCTTTTGTGCCATGGTCTCTCGGGAGTAGCGCCAACCGCTTGAGTGTCTACGGACGGGAAGTCCGGTTACCGGGTGAGGGAGATCATACATAAGATTCTCCCTAGGGTTTGGAGAGCTCAGGTTGTCTCGAGCGAAAACACGCCCGTTTTCGTCGATTTCTTTGTACCCGCGAGAACCTCCAAGCCCTTTAGCGATATCCTGAGGGGCGCTCCTCCACCAATTCTGCAAAGCCGCAGATGCTGCCGCGGGGTCATACCCGCTCTCTTCCCAGAGCTTACGCGCTACAGCGGCGACTTCAGTTACTCCTGCCTTCTCCTCAGTCCAGCGCACATCCTTCTGAATCAAAGCCGTCTTCGACTTCGCATAAATAAGCATGTAGTCGATTCCGGCAGAGGTGAACCTGGCATCGCCCCGTCCTGATCCCTGCCACACGACGTTTGCTGCGAAGTTCTCCGCCCCGAACACTCGATCCATCAAAAGCTTGAGACGCGCATGCTCAGTGTCATCAATGGCAACGATGATGACACCGGTCTCCTTGAGCAAATGGTGTGCCACAAGCAACCGCGGATACATCATGGACAGCCACGCCGAGTGCCTGGACGCCGCAGCCCTGCGGTCCTGTGCCCGGTCGGATCCGACCCCGGTCTGGAGGACCCCGTCTTCGTCCCGCTGTCCGGCCGCCGTCTCGTGCTCGGCCTGCGAGGTGACGCGCTTGTCATCGTAGATGAAGTCGTTGCCAGTGTTGTACGGCGGGTCGATGTAGATCACGTCGACCTTGTCGGTGTACCCGCGCCGCAGCAGCCGCAGCACCTCGAGGTTGTCGCCCTCGATCACGATGTTGTGGGTGTTGTCCCAGTCCACGGACTCCTCGGGCTTCGGCAGGAGCGTCCCTGTGGCAGGGAGGGTGGACAAGCGGCGGGCCTCGGCCATGCCGGGCCAGCGCAGACCGAACGCCTCGGCGGTCGTGGGGGCGGCGTTCTCACCCAGGAGGTCCCGGAGGGCCTCGATGTCGACGGTGCCGTCGACGACGGCGTCGGGGAAGAGACGCGCCAGTACGTCGAGGTTCGACTTGGCCTCGCCGGGGCCGGTCAGGTCGCCGACCGGTTCGAAGTCCAGGGTCACGGGTGATGTCTTCCTTGTGTGCTTTGGTAGTGATTTGCAAGCGGTTCAGGCGGTGTCCAGGTCGCTGTCGGCACTGTATAGGGTGCCTCTGACATGTCCGATCTGTGCACGTAGCCTCCGAGCCGCCGTGTTCAGATCGGTACGCTGTTGCTGGCTCTTGGTGCGTTTCGCCTCCCGCACGACCGTGATCAGTTCGCTCTCCAGGTCGGTCAACCGTCGGCGCAGCGCGACAGCGTCCGCCGCCCGCAGGGCAGTGCCGGCAGGGCGGCCGTCAGCGGCTGCGGTGCGCACCAGGTCGCGGTACAGCGCCCACATATCCGTGCGATCCAGTCGGTCCAGGTTGAGGGCGCCTGGTTCGATGCCTCCGACCGGCACCATGACGTGCGCGTCTATTACGGAGGTCGACCGAGTGGGGTCCGTGCGGCTGACATGGCTGAGTGCCAGCGAGAGGGCCGTGGCGCCGTCGGGCATGTGCGCGAACAGCACCACCGGCTTGGCCATGCTGCGGTGGACGAGTTCGGCCACGCGGGTCCTGTCGGATGCCGAGGTCTTGTCGGCCAGGAAGGCCTCCAGGACAGGGACGTCGACGACGGTGCGCTCACTGTCCTGGTACCGGGGCACCTGTATGGTCTCCGGGCGCAGAATGCCAACCAGGTGCGCCGAGGCCACCGCCTTGGTCAGTAGCCGGGCGTCGGCAGGGGCCTGGTCCTCGAACTGGGCCGCGAGCATCTTCTTCGCGACACGGTGCAGCTGCCGCGCCTTCTCGGGCAGAGCCAGCAGGTCGGCACCGGCGTACTCGTGGGGAATGTCACTCACGGCAGCACCGCCAGCCATGCGATCAGATCTACGGCTTCCAGACCGGGCGCGGCGGCCTCCGTACCCAGCTGCGAGGGGCCCGCCGAGAACAGGGAGGCCACCATGCTCTCCTCGGCCTTGCCGGAAGCGGCTCGGACCGCCACGTCCAAGAGGTCGCGATAGTGCTTCATGGACCTGCCTGACTTGGTCGCCCGGTCGAACTCCGCGAGGACGGCGGCGTCGGGGTCGGTGTTGCCCAGGCAGTGGTGGCGAAGGACGTCGAGGGCCAGCTTGGGTTCCTCGATCTCGTGGGCGAGGCTGCCGTCGTCGGTCACGTAGGCCAGTACGTAGGGCGCCAGCGGGTACCCCTCGGAGAAAGCGAACGCGTCGTCCCGCACGCGCAGGAGGAAGACCGCTCCAGGAGCGAGCCCTTCGTCGGTGAGGTTCTTGTCGAAGCGGGCGACGCCGAAGAGGGCCAGGGGCCACCCGGCGATCTCCTGAAGCTCTTCCCGCGCACGGGCAGCGGCGTCCATCCGGAAGTCGGAGAGCGTCAGGTCGGTGATGCTCAGACCGCCGGCGAGGTCCTCCATAGTGGGAGCGGCCTGCTGCATCTGCTGCAGCTGCTTGCGCCGGTAGTCGAGGTCGTTCATGTCACCGGACGTGACGTCCAGGACGTTCTCCTCACCGGTCGCGGAGACGTCCAGCAGGGTCATACGGCTGGACACGCGTGCTTCGAGGTTGATGTAGGTGTCCAGGTCCAGGTTGGGCCAGAAGTTGACGAGTTGGACACTTGTGTTGGTGGTGCCGAGGCGGTCGACGCGGCCGAAACGCTGGACGATGCGCACCGGGTTCCAGTGGATGTCGTAGTTGATCACCGTGTCACAGTCCTGGAGGTTCTGGCCCTCGGAGATGGTGTCGGTGGCGATCACAATGTCGATCTGGGGGTCGTCCGGATCGCCGTCCTTCGAGCGCGGTGAGAACGCGGTAAGGACGTCGACCATGTGGACGCGCTTCATCGGGAGGGTGGTCCGGGTGCTCTGTCCTGTGACGAGAGCCACCTGCACACCCAGTTCGTCACGCGTCCAGCGGGCCACATTCTCGTAGAGGTACTCGGCGGTGTCGCTGAACGCGGTGAACACGAGTGCCTTGCGGTTGCCGTCGTTGGTGGGGTGCTCGACCTTGTCGCGCAGGAACCGCTTGAGCTCGGCCAGTTTGGCGTCGCGGTCGGCGTCGACCGCCGTCACCTCGGCGAGCAGGCTGGCCACGGTATCCCGGTCGTGCTCGAGTTCCTGCCGCCACCGCACCCGGTCGATGTCGGCGAGGAAGACCTTGACGCTACCGCCGACGGTATCCTCGAACTGGGGGTCGTCCAGGTCGATCTTCTCCAGGTCGGCGAAACTGTCAATGGACGTTCCTTCTGCCCCAGTCGCCTCGTAGGCGTCGATGCTGGCGATCGCGCCCTCCATGGTGGCGAGGATCTTCTCGAGCGTCTTTCCCAGGGAGTTGACCGAGGACTCCAAGCGCTTGAGCAGACCCACGCGCAGCAGGTGGACCACGTTGTTCTCACGGTCGGTCTGCCGCCACACGCGTCGGCCGCCCGTGCGCACCCTCTGGTCGTACAGGGCCGCGTACTTGCTCTCGTGCTTGGCGCTGACGTATGAGGTTGGCTTGTAGGCGGCCAAATTCAGACGCAGGATCGACCGGTTGATCTCTGCCAGCGGGATCATCATGTCGGCCGTGTCGATGGGCGGGCTGAGGTTGATCGGAGTCAGGCGGGTGGGGAATTTCCCGACGTCCTTGGTGCCGTAGTACTTCTCGATGTGTTTGCGAGAGCGGGCGATCGTGACCAGGTCAAGCAGCCTGATGTAATCCATGCCGAGCGTGCCGACCAGGGACTTCGTACTTCGAGTGGCCGCAGGGAGGCGCTGCCACTCCTTAAAATGCCTCTGCGCCTTGTTCAGTGTGGTCTCAATACTTCTGATCCCGTCCGAGGCCAGTGCCCGGTCGTCTCCCTCGGTAGCGAACAGAACTTGGTTCTTCAGGTCGGCCAAGCGCGTGTTTACGGGCGTTGCACTGAGCATGAGGACTTTTGTCCTCACACCGGACCTGAAGACCTCGTCCATTAGGCGCTCATACCGGGTTGTCCGTCCCTTGACCTGAGGGTTGTTACGGAAGTTGTGGGACTCGTCGATCACGACAAGGTCGTAATTGCCCCAGTTGACGTTCGCCAGGTCGATGTCCCCCGACAGCCCGCCCGTCCGGCTGAGATCGGTGTGGTTGAGGACGTCATAATGGAAGCGGTCCGCAGCCAGCGGATTCCGCCTGTCGTTGCCGCGGTAGATAGTCCAGTTCTCCCGAAGCCGCTTGGGCGCCAGGACAAGAACACGGTCATTGCGAAGCTCGTAGTACTTGATGACGGCGAGGGCCTCGAAGGTCTTCCCCAGGCCCACGCTGTCGGCGATGATGCAGCCGTTATGCCGCTCGAGCTTCTCGATCGCGCCGAGCACGCCGTCACGCTGGAACTTGTAGAGCTTCTTCCACACGACGGAGTCGTAGAAGCCCGTTCTGCCGCGCTCGGTGGTCTCCTCGCCGGCTTCTTCGACGAAGTCCTTGAACAGGGACGTCAGGATGCGCAGGTAAACGGACTCGGGAGCTCTGTCCTCGAACAGGGACCGGGCAGCGTCGAGGAACTCCTCCTGGACAGCGGTGCTGGTCGCGTCGTCGTGCCACATCCGCTCGAAGCGGACCACGGATTGAGCCACCTTGTCGGCGTCCGTGCTCTCCAAGGGGAAGTACAGGTCCGGGGAGGCCACCAGACCGAGGCTCTCCGCCTCAAGGCCCGCACCGTCTACTACGTAGGGGAACGGGCCGTCGACGCTCGTCCAGGTGCCGCGTGTGCGTCGCTTCAGCGCCCTTGTCCGGAGATGTTCTTCGGCCCAGGTGACGAACGCCCGGGCGATTCGGTGCTGGTCCAACCGGGCGCGGTGAAGGTTTTCTTCCTCAAGACCGTTCAAGGCGAAGTCGTCGAGACTGTGACCGTGCAGGAGCAGACGAAGGTCGACGTCTGCCAACTCGTCCTGAAGCGCTTCGTAGACGAACACGGAGAAGGACTCCGACAGCGAGTCCAGGCGCGTGGCGCCGGTCAGGTGCTTGCGCAACCGGTCGATCGTGCGGCCCGCGTCGCTGGGGACCATGAAGACGGAACCTCCGAGGAGTGGATGTGGATTTAATGATGTAGGTGACACCAAGTGACTGGTGCTCGACATTGGGTGTTACCCAGGTGCCGCCTGCGGAAGCCGTTCCATCATCGGCTGCCCCTACTCGTACAGCCCCCAGTGCCAAGGCAGCTCCGCGTACGGCGAATTGATGATCGGGTTCTCGATCACTGCTGCCATGCTCTAGATATCTCCCTCACGCCACATCTGCGTGGACCGTACAGCCTGCCACCGACAATGACCCCATTCGTGCATGATCACGTAGCCCGCACCCGATGCTCCCCCCGCTCCAGCCGCCCCATGACCACCTGATGCGCCCGCCACCCGTCAGGGAACTTCGGCGGCACATCCAGGTACACCGGGCTGTTCCGCGGATGCCGGTCCAGCAGATCCCGGATGCCGGCGCGGGCGACCACGATGCAGGCGAAGCGGTGCCGGGACAGGAGAACGCACAGGCGGCCCGTCTCCAGGTGGAAGGCGGAGGCGTCCTGGCGGCCGGAGAGGGGGTGCCAGACGAGGGTGACATCGAACTCGCGGCCCTGGAGGCGGTTGGCGGTGTCCACGGTGATGCCGGTCAGACCGCGCGCCGCGAGGCGGGAGCGGACCGCGTCGGCCTGTACAGTGCGTGCCGCGCCGATCGCGATGCGCGACTCGGTCAGGGGGGCGCCGTTGACCAGCGCGCCGCGCTCCAGCAGCCGGGCCGCCGTCGCCGCGAGGGCCTCGGCGACCTCCGGGTCCTGGTCGAGGGTGTGGCGGGCGGGGAGCTCCAGGTGGCCCCAGCCGGAGGCGGCGGCCCGCGCGAGGACGTCGTCCAGGGGATTGGAGCCGTGCGGCAGGACGCCGTACGAGAGCACGCGCTCCTGTGCGGTCGTGCCGGGGACGAAGCGGTAGAAGGGGTAGAAGGCCTGCTCGACCAGGGGTGCCGCCGTCTCCGGGAGGCGCCAGGAGACGGGGAGCTGGTGGCGGACGAGGTCGGGGTTGTGGGCGAGGGTGACATCGACCGCGTTGCGCAGGGGGTCCCAGGTCAGGCCGTGCCAGCGGTCGGTCTCCACCGTGGCGAAGGGGTCGAGCTGGCCGGGGTCGCCGACGAAGAGGACCTGTGAGTCGTCCCGGGCGAAGAGCGGGGCCGTCGCCAGGAGGGCGTCCGAGCGCATCTGGTAGGCCTCGTCGACGATGGCCCACCGCCATGGCGCGCACTTGTCCGGGGTGACGTACGACCACTTCTTCGCCGTGGACACCACGACGGGCAGGTCGCGCAGGTCCGTGACCTGGGTGCTTCCGGTGACGTTCGGGTGCCGGGTGACGCGGGGCGGGAGGGTGTGGCTGCTGGCGTAGAGGCGGCCGATCGCCAGGCCGGGGTGTTCGCGCGCGATGCGGTCCACGAGGTCGTCGACCTGTTCGTTGGTCTGCGCGACGATCATGAGCTGGTGGCCCGCGGACGTGAGGTGTCCGGTGGCGCGTACCACCAGCGTGGACTTCCCCGCTCCGGGAGGTGAGTCCACGACTACGCCTCGGCCGGTCGCCGTGTCGAGGCTGGCCAGGATGGCGGAGACCGCCTGGTCCGCGCGTTCGCCGGGAGTGAGGGCTACGGGGGCCCCGGTGTCGGGGAGAACGGCGGTCATTCCCAGGTCTCCTCTGCGTCCTCGTCGGTCGGTTCGTACGGCTGGGGTGGACCGCCGTGGGTCCAGGGGGTGTCCTCCTTGTCGGGGAGGGACGACGGCATGGCCTTGGGGTTGAGCGTGGTGTACGTCAGCTCCTCGCCGATCTCGGCGAGGGTGCCGGGCGGGGCCGGGGGCTTGCGCTTCCGCTCGAAGCCGCCTTCGAGCTGGAGCACCACGGTGTGGGCGCCGTCGCCCTCAGGCCGGGCCTCGAGGATCCGGGCCCCCTGGTCCGGCCGGGCCGGGGACTTCACCTCCTTGCCGACCTTGGGAAGCTTGCGGACGTCGGTGCGCAGCGTGATCGTCGGACGCCACACGCGGGAGCCGGGACGGTCGCCGGGGACGAAGCGGTCCTGGTCCCTGGCCGTCACCGTCCCGGTGAACGCCTCGCCGATCAGCTCGTACTCCGCCATCACCAGCGGGTCGTCGTAGGCGCGCTCGGCCTCGAAGCGGGCGGCGGCGTCTTCCAGCCGGGCCAGGCGGCGGGCGGCGCCGACGGCCTGGTCGCGGCGGGCCTGCGGGTGGCCGTCGATGTCCAGGTACTCGGCGTACTCGGAGAACCAGCGGCGGTCCCGGGCCCAGCGTTCGGGGACGTGGGCGCCCGCAGGCAGGTCGCGGAGGAGCTCCACGCCACGCCACATCAGTCGCCAGGTGGGCAGCATCTGGCCGCGCAGCTCACCGTCGATCTGGCGGCCGACCGCCTCGCGGGCGCGGTCGCCGGGCGCCTCGTCGTAGCGGGTCATCAACTCTTGCAGGGTGCGGTCGAAGACCGGGTCCGTGGACGGGCCGGCCGGCGGCCACACCGTGGGGTCCTCCGCCTCGCGCGCCGCCCGCGCGCCGTCGCTGCCGTCCGGCGGGTCTATCCAGGCGACCAGGGACGCGAGGTGGGAGTCCTCCGAGGAGCTCTGGCCCGTGGCCCAGTGCGCGGAGAGCAGCCGGGTCATCGCGAGGAGCACGCCGGAGTCCGGGAACTCGGCCAGCTCGGCGAACCACGTCAGCCACTTGCCGAGGGCGGGGACGGACGGGTCGACCGCGTACGGGCCCTCGGTGGCGCGCAGCCTGGTCAGGCGGCCGAGCAGGCGCGCATAGGCGATGCCCTCACCGTTCGGCACGAGGAGCTGCGGGCCTCGCACGAAGCGCCGGCGTTCCTCCTTCTCCTTGCCGCGGCCGACGGTGTAGGGCTCCGTTTCGGTCCGGCAACCGTCGAGGTACGCCAGCAGCAGGGCGGCGAGGCGCTCGGCGAACCGGAAGCGTTCGGCGCGGTTGCGCGGCTGGCGGACGGTGAGCAGGGTCGGGTGCTCGGGGTCCGTGCCGGCGAGCGCGGCCAGCGGGGCGCACGCCTCTCCGGCGAGGGTGAGCGGCACCAGAACGAACGGCTTGTCGTCCAGGTGGTGGTGGCGGACGGTCGTCAGCGGTTCGGCGCGGCCGGTGCGGGACGCCGTGAGGGCCGCGACGGTGGACAGGACGCTCATGCGGCTCCCCGGCGGAGTCGGCGCAGCCGGGCGGCGGCGCGCAGCAGGTCGGCGGCTTCCGCCTCGGCCTCTCCCGGGGCGGCGACGCCGTCCAGGTAGTCGAGGGCGGTGCGGGTGGAGTCGATGCCCGGCAGGTCGTTGCGCACGCCGGTGCCCAGACGGGCCGGTGAGGCGCACGCGTCGGCCTCGTCGCGGCAGTAGCGCGCCATCTCACAGAAGGACAGGCACGTGGGCGTGTACGAGGCGTCCAACGCCTCTATCGACGACGCGAGTTCGTCCGGGCTCCGGGTCGTGTCCAGGGTCGCCGTCTCAGGGAGCTGTGCCGCGAGGTCCTCGGCGCGCCGCAGTCGCGAGAGCTGGAAGCGGAGGGCTTCGAGCTCCTGCCGGAGGTCGATCAGGCGTCCGTAGGGCCGGTTGGAGAAGTCCTTGGGGCAGACGAGCAGGAACTCGTGGGAGATCAGCTCGGTGGGCAGGCCGGCGGTCTCGAAGGCGCGGCGCAGGGCGAGGACGTACACGGCGGCCTGCTTGGCCGTCTCCGCGACGGCGGTCGGGTTGGCCTGGCCGTCGATCGCCGCGAACGAGCGGATCAGGACGACGTGGAACTTTCCGTCGATGCGGTGGGTGAGCGCGTCCGGCTCCAGGTACGCGGTCTGCCCGGCCACTTCGAGGGTGAGCACGGGGCGGTCGAGGATCAGCCGCACCTCCTGGTCGGACGCCACGTGCGTGATGAGGCGGCGGGTCTCCCGCTCGCGTACGTGCAGGGACGTGTTGCCCCCGACCTCGTTGAGGTCGGTGACGTGGGCCTCACTGACGGGGACGGAGAGCTGCTCGCGCAGCAGCCGGATGAGCTCGGCGTACGCGCCCCACTTCACGAGGCTGTGGAAGGCCTGCTCGCGGGCGAGGGCGAAGGGCGACTGACCGAAGCGCGGTTCGTGCCCGACCCGCTGGGCGAGTGTCGCCTTGTCCACTCCGGCCGCGTCGAGGACGGCGCGGCGGGCGCAGGCGGGATTGGCGGTCAGTGCGGTGATCTTGCGGGCCGTGTACGGCTGAGGCGGCCGGGGGCCGCGCAGCCGGGTGAGCCGGTCGTCGGGAGGGTCGGACTGCTGCGAGGGCATCGTCTCTACTTCGGGAACGTCTCCGGGGCCCGGCCGGAGCACGAGGCTCCGGCGTCGGCGCCGCCGGGAAGGGTCAGGGCAGGGTCCCGCTGGCGTCGCGCAGGGCGTCGCGCATCGGTGGTGCGCCGAACAGCTGCTGCACGTCGGCAAGTTGGGATCGGGCGCGTTGGGCGGCTGCTCGCCGTTGCTGGTCGTCCTCCTGTTGGTGGACGGCCGCTTCCGCCTGGGCGGCGGCGATCACGCGGGCGGGATCGGGCTCGGGTGCCGCGGCGTCGACGGCGCCGGGGATCGTGAGGGCGAAACGGCGCAGCAGCCGCCAGGCCGCGTCCGGGGTCGGATGCCCCGCGGTGGTGAGCCGCTGGATCTGCTCGGCGGTCCCGACCGCGTGGGTGAGGAAGTCGGTGCGCGGACTGAGCGGGCCGATGATCCGCCGTTCCACGGGCCAGGTGGACAGGGCCAGGAGTCCGCGGGCGGGGACGAGCCGGTCGTGGGTGAGGGCCGCGCAGATGTAGTACGGGCGGGCATAGCCCTGCGCCGTGAAGGAGCGTTCCTCGTCGCGACGGAGGGACGCGAGTTTGGTGGCGACCAGCGGCTCGGTGAAGAACGCCTCGTACGTGGACGAGATGAGCTTCGGGGAGGCGGGGGCGCCCAGCAGGGTCAGCGACTGGTGGACCTGTTCGCGGACCGGGATGGCGCCCTGTGTCGGACGCTCCTTCCGGCGTGGTCCGCTCGCGGTCGTCGGTGTCTGCGGGGCCGGAGGTCCGGTCAGGAGTGCTTCGGCGTCGGGGCCCGCCTCGGATTCGAGGGCCCGCTCCCACGCCGTTTCGGCCTCGCGCAGGGCGTGGCGGATGCGTCTGATCTCGGCCTTGTCCCGTGCGCGCACGGCACCGCGCAGCTCGGTGCGCAGGTGGGACAGGCGCTGCTCGAGCTCCTCCAGTGATGCCGCCATGCGGGGCAGCCTAGCGTAAGAACCAACCTGTGCCAATAACTTCCAATGACTTCCAAGATTGCTGCTACGGTCGAAAGCGGTGGCGCACCCGGCCGGACCGAAGGGTGCCGCCTGTCCGAAGAGGAGGGGGAGGCAGTGAGTCACGACACCGCATGGCGCAGGCCGCACTGGCTGACGGGGGACGACGGCCTCGTCCGTGTCGGGCCCGGTACGGGCGGGAGCGAGGAGCACACCTGCCCCTCGCACGCCGCCGCCAAGGCCCGGCCCGGTCTCCGGCCGGCCCGGCCGCTTCGGCTGCCGAAGCCGAAGCTCGAGACGTTCACCCTCGGGCCGGTCATGGACGCCGTCGACCGGATCGAGTTCCACGGGGAGACCCCCGACCAGGCCCTGGCGGGGCTGCGCTCCCGCACCCCCGCCCTGCACCCCGGTCACCTGACGTACGCCGAGCACGCCCTCCGCACGTACCTGGAAGCCTGCGCCGACGACGGTGGGCGAAGGCTGCGGCCGGTGCGCCCTTACTGGGTGGCGCAGCGGGAGAACGGCAAGTTCTGGGAGCTGTACGCCTGGTGGCGCAGGTACGAGTCGGCCGACGGGCGGCTGCGCGAGTACCGGCGACTGCGGCACGGCGAGGCCAAGGACTCCGAACCCGGCGAGATCGCCATCGCCGTGTACGTCGCCGTGCACGGGCGTCAGGCCCCCTGGCCCCGGAAGTGGGCGCACGCGTTCCAGCCGTCCGGACCGGCCGTCCGCCCCGAGCGGGTGCGTGTCGTCGAGGTCGGGCTCGCCGGCGGACGGCCGCGCGTGCAGTTCGACGGGACGGCCGAGGAGGCCGAGGCCTACTACGCCAAACACGGGCACGCGCACGTGGCCCGTGTCGTGGCGGGCGGCGGGCCGGTGCCCGGTTCGTCCTGCGTCGACTGCAAGCAGTTCACCGGATGCGAGGCCGTGACGCGCAGCCCCGGCGTCCTCGGACTCTCCTCGCGGGTCTCACCGCTGCGGAAGGTGTCGGTCAGCGATCTTCGGTACCACAGGAGCTGCCCCGCACAGGGATTCCTCCGCGCCCTGCACCTGCCGAAGTCCGACGAGTACGGCAGTGCCGCCAGGCTCGGCCAGGCGGTGCACGGCTGGATCGAGAAGCTGCACCGGCGTCCGGGGTGGCCGCCGTGCACGGTCGGTGACATGCCGCCCGAGGGTGAGAACTGGACAACGGAGGGACGCTGGCGGGTCTGCGACGAGGACGCCGCCACCGGTCGGGACATGCTGGTCCACCATGTCGACGCCTGCCCCTTCCAGGACGCCGCCCTCGTCCAGCGGGTCGAGCCCGAAGCCCTCCGGGCCGTGCACGACACGGCGGCGCAGGCCCTGGTCATCGCCAAACCCGACCTGCTCTACCAGGAGGACGGATCGTGGGTGTGGCGGGAGCTCAAGACGACCCGGAAACGGCGTCGCCCCGACGAGGACCTGCTCGACGTCTACCCCCAACTCGCCCTCGCCGTCACGCTCCTGGCGCAGGGCGCGCTGGGCGGTGACCCGGACGGCTCGCGCGTCGAGGTGGAGATCCTCCGGCCGGACGGCTCCGATCCGCACGTGATCGACCCGGCGGACCCCGTCCACCAGCAGAAGGCGCTGTCGGTTCTGCGGCGGTACGCCGGCCCGTGGCGGGAGGACGAGACAGGGGACGCCCGTCCCGGACCGCATTGTCGGACCTGCCCGGTATCACGGTGGTGTCCGAGCGCCGCGCCCGACGGCGCCGTCACGGAAGAGGGGAAGGCATGACGTCGACGACCCGCACCGGGGACGGACGGTCCGAGGGGGCCGCCGACACGGACGAAGCGCTGCTCCGCCAGATCGCCAGTGCCCTGGCGTGCCTGTCCCGGCAGCGGACGGTGCCCAACCCGGTCTACCCGGCCAAGGTGCAGAACGCGTACAACCGCCTCGTCCTGCACTGCCTGCGCCGCGGCGCGGAACCGCCGGGCAGTGTGCCGCAGATGGTCCGCTGGGCCTGCGAGCGGCCCCTGGCCGAATGGCCGTTGGAGCTGCCGCCCGAGAACTTCCCGGGCACGGCCCTGCTCGTCGATCCGGAGACCCGCCTGCCGTACCAGCTGTGCCTGGAGTGGGAGGTGAGCGCGGCCGACCCGGCCGCCGAACTCTTCGAGAACGCGCGCATCCGGGAAGCACTCGCCGTGTGCCGTGCGGCGAAGGCACCCCAGGCGTACACCGCGTTCCGGGCCCTGCTCACCTCCAGGCCCGTACTGACCGGGGCCGAGCTGGCGCTGCTCGGCGGCGATCCCGGCTTCGGGATGCTGCTGCACGACGTGATCAAGCGCTGCTACGAGCCCGTGCCCGCCTCCTACCTGCGGCATGGCACGTATCGGCAGTGCGCCCGTTGCCGGTGCCTGATGGTGCCGCTGCTGCACGGAGGCCACCGGTGCGAACTGGACCGGTGCCGCCGCGACGGCGTCTCGGACGAAGGAACGCCGCTCCGCGCCGACAAAGGCGGGCTCCTCCAGCTCAGCCGTCCCTTGCGGATGTTCGTCACCAGCCCCGGGCTCGCGGAGACCGATCTGCAGGCCGCGCTGAAGAAGAAGTTCGGAATCACCGCCGAGATGTGGCCCAACTACGACGCCTACGACCTGCGCGTCCCCCTGCCGGGGCGACGGCACTGGGCGGTGGACGTCAAGGACCGGGTGAATCCCGTTCTCCTGGCGCGCTCCCTCACGCCGTTCAGGAACGAGCCGCCCTACGACCGGGCGTTCCTCGTCGTGCCCCGGTACCGCTTCCGTGAGAACGAGGCGTACGGGCGGCAGTTCCGCCGCAACCTGCCGGAGGACCTGGCCGACCGGGTCGTCCTCCTGGACGACCGGGCCTTCCTGAGGCTGGTCGCCGAAGAGATCTCCGTCCCGCGCGACAAGGCGGGGGACCCGCGTGCCGAAGGAGGACACCGTGCGTGACCGTAGGGGATGGCACCGGCGCTGCTCACCGCAGCAGCTCAACGAGGTGTGGCCGGCGAACCTCGGCAGTTTCCGCCCGGGTGACCTCCTCGACGTGGAACTGGGCCTGTACCTCCTGCAGGACGTGACGCCCACCCGGACGGCCGCCGACGTCTGGCCGCTGCTGGGCGGCTACCCGTACAGCGAGGTGTTCGGCGACGTCCGCACCGAGGAACAGCGGCTGCGGGTGCTGCGCGCCCGCCACTACCTGTGGGACATGCGGCGACGGCACGCCTGGCGGGAAGCCCTGGCCGACTACCTGAAGGTCCCCCAGCACCTGCGCGGATACGACGTCGACGGACCCGATGCCGTGCCGCGCCGCCGTGAGACGTCGCGCGCCGGACGCCGGTTCGAGGTCTTCGAGGAACTGCTCAGCACCCCGCCACGGTTCGCGACCCGGTCCATTCCCTTCGCCGAGGCGGGGGAGCACACGTTCCGGGTGCAGGACCGCACCCACTCCGTGGTGTTCGACGAGGAACTGCTGACGGACACCCTGCCGCGCGCCCACGCCCTCGACGCGCCACCGGCCGGGCTCGGAGAGCCCATCGACGTCACCTGGGAAGAGCTGGAGAAGGCCGCCGGTGAGATGGACGCCGTCGAGGCGACGGTGCCGGAAGGGCCGCACAACGGCTGGGCCGGGCGGCTCCGGCGGGTGAAACTGCTCGTGCGCGACACCGAACTCGGCCGATTCACCCAGCAGGGCCGGTTGAGGATCGACCGGCTGCTGCACCTCGTGGGAATGGTGGGAGCCGGCAAGTCCACCCTCCGCGACATCCTGACTTACCACATCGTGTCCCGGTCCCCCCGCCGGGTGACCATCGTCGTCGGCGACGTCGCCGAGATGCTCGCCGTGGTGGACCAGTTCGACCGGCTCGGGGTGCGGGCGGCGCCGATCCTCGGGCACTCCACCCGGGAACGCAACATCAACCGGCTGCACCGGCGTACCGCGACGGCAGGCGCCGCCACCATGCTCGGGCACGACCACGCGGGCTTCGCCCACCTCAGCAGCGCCTGCCCCGTCGACGTGCTGCGCGGCCTGGAAGCCCGCCGGCCGCTCGGCATCCGCGAAGCACCGTGCATCACGCTGTACACCGTCCCCGAGCAGGAGACCACGGACGGCGATCCCCTCCTCGACGACGAGGACCGGACGCGGCACGACGCGCGAGGCCCGAAGCCGCAGCGGAGACTGTGCCCGCTGTGGAACCGCTGCCCCCGTCACCGTGCGGCTCGTGATCTGGTCGACGCACAGGTGTGGGTCGCCACCCCGGCCGGCCTGGTGCACAGCTCCGTCCCGCTGCACCAGCACCAGGAACAGCTCCGCTACCTCGAACTCGCGTGCCGGCTCAGCGACCTGGTCATCGTCGACGAGGCGGACCGGGTGCAGATGCAGCTCGACACGGCCTTCGCACCGGCCAGCACCCTGGTGGGCAAGGCCCCGAACTCCTGGTTCGACGAGGTCGCGGTCCACAAGTTCCAGCAGATGGCCCGGGACGGACGGCTCCAGCTGTCCGCCCGTGACGTCGACGACTGGACCAACGCGGTCAACACGGTCAGCGCCGCCACCGACCGCCTCTTCGCCCTCCTCGTCAAGGACGACAAGCTCAGGCGGTGGATCAGCGTCGACTACTTCAGCGCCTTCACCCTCCACAACCTGCTGCTGGACAGCTGGTTCCCCGGGCGGAAGGAGGGCGAACGCCCGGTTGTGGCGGCCCGGACGCTGGACGATGCGCTCGGCCGGTTCCGCGACGACCCGTTGCACGAGCAGCAGAGCGAGGGTGACGACGACGAAGTGACACCTCTGGTGAACACCTTCGTCCACCTCACCCTGGAACTCCTGCACGCGCCCCGGGGAGCACGGACGCGGGAAAGGCTGCGCGACACGCTCACCGGCATCGTCGGCAACGACAGCACGGTACTGGCGGACGCCGACCTCCAGGCCCGGCGTTTCGAGTTCACCCTGCTCCTCGCCGCACTGCACAGCCGTCTCGACTTCATGACCACGCTGTGGCCGCGCGTCGAGGCCGCACTCAATCTCGAGAGCGCCTCGAACGTGCTCTCCCGCAGGCCCCCCAAGGACTACGAGGCGGTCATCCCCGAGTCGCCCATGGGGAATGTGCTCGGTTTCCAGTTCCGTCACGACGATCGTGAGCGCGACGGCGACCGCAGTGGTGAACTCCGCTTCTTCCACTGCAACGGTGTGGGCCGCGAACTGCTGATGCGGCTCGGTGACCTCTGCGCCGTGGACGGCCGCCCGGGCCCGCACGTCCTGCTCATGTCCGCGACGAGCTGGGCCGGCACGTCGAGCAGATACCACGTGCACGCCGAGGTCGGGGCGATCCTGCGTCCCCATGACGAGGAGGTCGAAGCCGTGCTGGGCAGCGAGTTCCGCAAGGAGTTCCTGTACTGGCCCGGGAACGACCGGCCGAGGCCACTGCGCCTGTCCGGATGCGACCCCGAAGAACGGCCGCAGGCCCTTGTGCACATGCTGCACCAGCTCGCGGTGCCCGACCGCAGTCTGCCCGACGCCGAGAGCATGCTGGACACCGAGCTGAAGGAGATCGACGACCCGGACCGCCGCCGCATCCTCCTGCTCGTCGGCAGCTACGACGAGGCACGCCGGGCAGCCGAGTACCTCAACCAGATCCCCGAGTGGAACGGCCGCGTCACCCGGCTGGTGTCCGACGACGCGGACTCCGACACCGCCTGGACCCGGCTGCCGGAGAACGCCGCCACCCGGTCCCTGCCCCGCGGCGACGTGAAGGCGTTCCCCTCGGTAGGGGGTGACATCCTCGTCGCGCCGCTCCTCGCCGTGGAGCGAGGACACAACATCGTCCTGCGCGGCGGCAAGGCGGCCATCGGCACGGTCTACTTCCTGGCACGCCCCCACCCGCGACCCGACGACATCTCACTTGCCATCCAGTCCATCAACGACTGGGCCGTACGCCAACTCCGCGACGCCGACGGCTCCTTCCGGCAGAGCGCGCTCGCCGCCGCCACACCCGACCAGGCGGCGAAGGCGTTCCGCAGCCGCGCACGGCACCGGTGGAACCGCTTCCTCACGCGGCGCCTGGCCTGGTCCAGCCTGCGTGACGAGGAGAAGGAGGCGTTCACCTGGGATCAGCTCGTCGTCATGTGGCAGGTCATCGGCCGGCTGGTACGCGGCGGAGTGCCGGCCCGGGTGGTCTTCGTCGACGCGGCCTTCTCTCCCCGGGAGGCCGGATTCCAGGACGCGGACACCCCCGACACCAGCCTGCTGGCGAGCATGCGCGAGGTGCTCGCCCCTTACTTCGAGGACGGGAACACGGCGGAGCACGCCCCCGCCCCGATCGACAAGTCCCTCGTCCGCGAGCTGTACGAACCGCTCTACCGCGCCCTGGTGGACATGGGCTGACGGCGTCCGCCACCAGACATACCCGCGACGTGCCCGCGTCGCGTCCGACACTTCACGCCTTCCCGAGGAGAACCGGCACCATGGCCCAGTACCAGTACAACCGTCCGGCGGCGTACCTGCACGACCCGGCCCAGGGACCCTTCGTCGTCCCGATGCACACCCTCTCCCTGCCCTCCCACTGGGAGGAACCACTACTGCGCCTCCACCACGGCGGAATGACCGAGGCGCAGGCCCAGCGACGGCGCCGCGTCCCCACAGCGGCGGTCAACCAGCTGATGCGCGCCACCGCGCCAGACATCGTCACGGTCGACTCCACGGCACGGTTCGGCTCCGAGAACCCCTGGCTGTACTGCCAGAACGCGTACCCGACGGCGGTGACGAACCTCTACATCGCCACCTGGCTCAAGAGCCTCCAGCGCGATCCCGACGCCCCCGAGGCCGCGGCCCTGCTGATGGACTGCTTCCGTGACCTGGACACCGTGGGCCTCGACTGGTGGCCCGGCACGGTCGACCTCCTCGAGCAGAAACTGTCGCCCGCGGGCACCGCTGTACCAGCCCCGCACGTGTACCGGCTGCTTCCCGACGTCCTCGCCGAACGGATCGCGCGCCAGGCACCGTACGAACACCACGGACAGCGGTTGTCGTTCCGGCAGGTCGCCGGCCGCACGGGTGCCCGGGGGCAGGGAAGCGGGGGCGCCGAGCTGATGTCGGACGTGATCGAGTACGTACCCAGGCGGCGTGGTGGCGACGACGGCAAGCCGGCCTACTACGCGGCGACCCTCCGCATCACCGTGCGCACCGTTCCCTTCTCACCCGTGCCGCGCGTCCACATCGCCGCGGGCGTGCGTCGGTTCGTCACCGGCAAGGTCTACATGCCGTACGGCAAGGGTGTGTCCGCGTACCTGCTTCCGGACGACTCCCTCGTTCACGGCGGTCCCCGGCCGCAGCGTTTCGCGGTCGCCATGCTGGAGTGGAAGAACGGCACCACGGACTGGCGTCAGGGCGGAGCGGAGGGAATGCTCACCAGGGTCAGCGCGCTCGACGCGCTGCCGTCCCCGGACCGACTCGTGAAGGAGGCCGACCACTGGATCCACGGCCGGGACGGCATCCGGATCGCGATCGGGCACCAGGCGGCCATGGGCAGGCACACCATCGGCACCGGCCTGATGCCCAGCGAACGCCGACGGCTGATCGAGTGGGCGGAGCAGGCGATCGCTCCCGAGTTCGTGCCCGTTCCGAAGCTCGAGCGCAGTGCGTACACACGACCGCCGAAGAAACAGCTCGAGAAGCTGCCGTCCGTTCCCAGGAACAAGGAGAAGAAGGATCCCGCGGACCTCGCGGTCATCCTGGAGAAGCGTGAGCTGACCGCCGCCCACAACGCTCAGGTCCTGCGGGCACGCCTGGCTGAGGCGCTCGAAGGGGAGGACTTCACCGCGGTCGTGCTCCACCAGAACGACACCATCCGCGATCAGCTGATCACCGCGGCGGAGACGGGCCTGGGACTGGCCGGTCACCGGCGTGCGCAGGGCCCCGATACCTGGGTGTGGGAGGCGGAGGAGCTGACCGTCCGGCTGCACGCACGCCCCCTGGGCGCTCTCGGCGCACCGCTGGGAGGCGACGACGTACCGCGCCGGGGGCAGGAACACGACAAGGCCATCGAGGAGCGCCGCACCGGTGTCGCGCGGGCCATGGCCACTCTGCGGGAAGCCGTCCCCGGGGTGCGGCTGGCCTTCGTGGAACTCGACGGCCAGGACGCCTTCCGCCACGCCAAACGGCGGGCCGACCCCAAGCACGCGATCCGTCTCGGTTGCGCCGACGCAGGCCTGGTGACCCAGTTCATCCGTCCCCCGGACCTGGGCGCGGACGCCGAGGAGGCCCTCGCCGATGCGGGTCTGCGGGCCGCTGCGGCCTGGTCGGACGGCTTGCGTCAGACCGGTGTACGGCTGGTGCCCCAGCACACACTCGGTGACGAGCTCATCCCCGCGGAGCTGAACCAGGTGGCCTTCCACCTCGTGGAACGCCGCCTCGACGGCCCCACGGGCAAGCAGCAGTTCACGCCGATCGCGGTGCTCATCCGGCCGGGCGCGAAGTGCGTGCTGGGGAAGTCGGCCGACATGCACGAATGGGTGCCGTACCCCGAACTCCTCAAGTCGTTGACGGGACGGGTCGAAGGCAGGAAGAACAGCGCGGAGCAATCGGCACTCACGGCGGCCTTCGTGAAGAAGACGCTCGCGCAGCTGCGCAGCGCTCCGACGCTTGTCCTGGTACACGCCCAGGACGTCCGGAAGCGCTGGCCGTGGCTGCGGAACGACGGCCTGGAACAGGACAGGCTCGGCTTCGACGGAGGCCCCATCCAGCGGATTGTCAAGTACGGCAAGCAGCTGCGCATCGTCCGGATCGCCGACGGCAGCCGGGACGAGACGGCACAGTGCTGGGCCGAAGTCGAGGAACGTCATCCTGAACTGGAGGGCAAGCAGAGCGGCGGCATTGCGATGGGGCTGTGGCGGCCGAGGGTGGAGGGTGACTCCGACCGGGTCTTCTACAGCACGATCGGCAAGTCCGGCACGCAGTCCAAACTCACCAACGACGACGCCAAGCTGACCCCGCACACCAACCCGTCGGGTAAAAACGCCTACCGACCGACGGTGAATGCCTGGAACCCGGACCTCCTCGAACTGACCGTGGCCTGCCTCCAGCCTGGTGACGACGCGGAGGCGTGGGCGGCATTCGTCCATCAGCAGCGTTTCAGCGAGGACTACCGCGCCGGTCGTGAAGGCCTGGCTCTGCCCCTGATCCTGCATCTTGCACGACTCGCGGACGACTACGCCCTGCCGCACGAGATCGAGGAAGTGCTGGATCCCGTTGCGTCTCCTCAGCTCCCTGCTGCGATGAGCGCTGCGTCGTCGGACCAGTTGGCCTTCGACTTCGATCTGGATGACGCCGAAGATGACGAGTGACCCGAAGGTGTTGATCGCCCTGTTTTTCAGGGCCCGCCGTCGTCCTCGACGAAGACGATGCCGACCTGGAACACTACTGCCGGTCACCCAGGGCCGCAGGGCGCTGACGGCCAAGTGCAACGGCCCCCGGACCTGGTTGTCCGTCAGCCGTTCCACGGGCTGACCGGAGAGTGGCGGGTGTGGGGTGCGGTAGTCGCCGCTCGGTCGCCGCACCGCACGTCCCGCGTCAGGCCCCCGGCCCCAGCGACCGCCGGGCCACCCGCGACAGGTGCCGGGTGAAGACCTCACGGGCGTCGGGGGTGAGGGTGCGCAGGGCCACCATCGCCGTGATGACGACGTCGCACAGTTCCGCCTCGACGTCGGACCAGGTGTGGGTGACGCCCTTGCGCGGGTTCTGGCCGGTCGCGCCGATCACGGCCTCGGCGACCTCGCCGACCTCCTCCGACAGTTTCAGCATGCGCAGCAGCAGGCCCTCGCGGCCGCCGACGGGCTGGTCCGCCTCCAGCCACTTCCACAGGGCGTCGACGGTGGTCCAGGGGTCGGTGGCGGGGGTGCCGTGGTGGTCGTCGGTCATGCGGGGCAGCCTGCCACGGCGGCCGGAGGGGCGGGGCGGCCGAGGCGCCCGGCACGTCAGTCGAACAGGGGTTCCTGCTGTCCCTCCGCCGCCCTGCGGACCCGCCTGTTCCGCGCCCCCACGATCACCGTCGTGGCCGCCGCCGTCACCGCGAAGGCCGCCGGGACCATCCAGTTGCGGTTGACCGCGTGGCCGAGGGCGTGGTCCAGGGAGAGGCGGCCGGGACCGGTGACCGCGAGGCCGGCGGCGGTCAGGCCGAGGGAGGCCGCGTACTCGTAGCCGCCGGACTGGGCGAAGAAGCCGTTCGGCGTGTGCACCGCGGCGGCGCCCGTCATCGCGCCGGCCGCCGCCGCGCCCGCGGCCGGGGTGGCCAGGCCGAGCGCCAGCAGAAGACCGCCCCCGGCCTCGGCGAGGCCCGCCGCGGTCGCGCTGGCCCGGCCCGGCGAGTAGCCCATGGCCTCCATGGCCTGACCGGTCCCCTCCAGCCCCCCGCCGCCGAACCAGCCGAGCAGCTTCTGCGCGCCGTGGGCGGCCAGGACGCCCCCCGTCCCCAGACGGAGCAGCAGCAGTCCGAGGTCGCGTCGGTCGTAGCAGGTCATGTCGGCTCCTTCGGCAGAACGTGCGTCGGTGTCCCCTCCTCGCGTTCCCACCGTCGCACCGCCCGCACCCGGGCGGCCCTTCGCGCACGCCGTTCGGGTGGCGGGGCGAGGGGGCCGGTGTTTCGCTGACCGGTATGACGATCCAGACCGCCCGACTCAGCGACCCCGCCGTCCGCGCCTTCGTCACCGCCGTCAACGCACGCGACCGCGAGGCGTTCCTCGCGCTGCTCGCGCCGGACGCCACGATGGCCGACGACGGCGACGACCGGGACCTCGCCCAGTGGATCGACCAGGAGATCTTCTCCTCCAACGGCCACCTGGAGGTCGACAGGGAGTCGAACGGCGGGCGCTCCCTCATCGCCCGCCACCGCAACGACGCCTGGGGCGAGATGCGCACCCGGTGGAGCTTCACCGTGGACGAGGACGGACGTATCGCGCGGTTCGAGACCGGGCAGGCGTAGTACCCCCCGTAGTGCCGCAAATGTCGCAATAGCTCCGCCGCTCCGCGCCGCCCCGCGACACGTCCCCGTGTACGCGGCAGCCGCTCCGTCCGCCGGTGCGGGCCCGCGGTGCCGCGGGACCCACCCCCCTCCGGTGGACGGAGCGGCTGCCGCCTTCCCCCCTCGATATGGCCTGCGGAGGTTCTGGAAGGCCGACGCTCCGGGTGTGAAGCTTCGGTGAAGGAAAGTTGAGCACACGTCAGCCATCGGTCGCAAGGGCGCGAACCGAGATCGCGGACTTTTGTATTCCGGTTGCGCGGGGCGCCGACGGTGTGCCAGGAGCCCTGCCCGCGCGGCCCGTTCAGCCGCGTCCGATGTACGGCATCGTCGTCGCCATGACCGTCGCGAACTGCACGTTCGCCTCCAGCGGCAGCTCCGCCATGTGCCGCACCGTGCGCGCCACGTCGGCGACGTCCATCACCGGCTCGGGTGCCGTCTCCCCGTTGGCCTGGAGCGCGCCGGTCTGCATGCCGGCCGTCATGTCGGTGGCCGCGTTGCCGATGTCGATCTGGCCGACCGCGATGCCGTAGGGACGGCCGTCCAGGGACAGTGACTTGGTCAGGCCGGTCAGTGCGTGCTTGGTCGCCGTGTAGGCCACCGAGTGCGGGCGCGGGGTGTGGGCCGAGATCGAGCCGTTGTTGATGATCCGGCCGCCCTGCGGGTCCTGCTCCTTCATCTGCCGGTACGCCGCCTGCGCGCACAGGAACGCCCCGTTGAGGTTGGTGTCCACCACGTGCCGCCACGCGTCGTAGGGCAGGTCCTCGACCGGCACGCCGCCCGGGCCGAAGGTCCCGGCGTTGTTGAACAGCAGGTCCAGCCGCCCGAAGCGGTCGCGCACGGCGGAGAACAGGGCGGCCACGTCCTCGGGCCGTGACACGTCGGCCCGTACGGCGAGGGCGGTGCCGTCGGGGACGAGCGCGGCCGTCTCCTCCAGGGTTCCGGTGCGGCGGCCGGCCAGGGCCACCGACCAGCCCGCGCGCAGCAGTTCGGCGGCGACCGCGCGGCCGATGCCGGAACCGGCACCCGTGACCACGGCGATCCTCTCCCTGCCCGTCATGCCGTCCCTGCCCGTCATGCCGTCCCTGCCCCTCATGTCGTCCCCGCTCGTCATGTCACCCGTCCCCTCGTCGGTGCTTCTCACGGTGTTCATGAGGCGGCAGCGTACGCGTGGGGGAGCGGCGGGCGATCATGCGGAACTCGTCGTTCCGCCACGACCCCGCCACAGCTCGGTCATGTCCGCGCCAAGGTGACGTCGTCCCGGGCGATTCGAATGCCCCTTGCACCTACCGCAAGGGGAGAAACGGATGACACCCGCGAACCACCAGGCCCCCGGCCGCGCCCAGGCCCCCCGGCCCGCACACGCCCCCGAACTCCGCGCCGCCGCCCGCCACCTGGGCCGCCGCCGCTTCCTGACGGTCACCGGCGCCGCCGCCGCGCTCGCCTTCTCCGTGAACCTGCCCACCGCCGGCACCGCGAGCGCCGCCGAACTCGACCCGGCGCAGCTCACCGGCGACCCCTTCACCCTCGGCGTCGCCTCCGGCGACCCGCTGCCCACCTCCGTCCTGCTGTGGACGCGTCTGGCCCCCGCGCCCTACCAGGCCGACAGCGGCATGCCCGCCAAACGCGTCGACGTCCGCTGGGAACTCGCCCTGGACGAACGGTTCCGCCGCGTCGTCAGACGGGGAACCGCCACCGCCCACCCCGAGTTCCATCACACCGTCCACGTCGAGGTCGGCCACCTCGCCCCCGGCCACGTCTACTACTACCGCTTCCGCGCCGGCCGCTTCGTCAGCCCCGTCGGCCGCACCCGCACCGCCCCCGCGACGCACAGCCGGACCGCGGACCTCACCTTCGGCCTGGTCTCCTGCCAGCGCTACGACCAGGGCTACTACACCGCGTACAAGCACCTCGCAGAGGAGGACGTGGACGTCGTCTTCCACCTCGGCGACTACCTGTACGAGTACGCCGTCAACGCCGTCGGCGGCTCCCGCGCCTACCCGGCCGGCACCCTGCCCGGCCACTTCAACCGCGAGACGGTGACCCTGGAGGACTACCGGCTGCGGTACGCCCTCTACAAGTCCGACCCCGACCTGCGGGCCGCGCACGCCGCGCACCCCTTCGTCGTCACCTGGGACGACCACGAGACCGAGAACAACTACGCGGACGGCACCCCGGAGAACAGCGTCCCGCCCGAGGAGTTCCTGCTGCGCCGGGCCGCCGCCTACCGGGCGTACTGGGAGAACATGCCGCTGCGCCGCCCGCAGCTGCCCGACGGGCCGGACCTGCGGCTGTACCGGCGTCTGCACTGGGGCCGGCTCGCCCAGTTCGACGTGCTCGACACCCGCCAGTACCGTTCCGACCAGGCCTACGGCGACGGCTGGCAGTTCCCCGGCCCCGAGTCCGAGGACCCGAGCCGCACCATGACCGGAGCCGCCCAGGAGCGCTGGCTGATCAACGGCTGGCACCGCTCGAACGCGCTGTGGAACGTGGTGCCCCAGCAGGTCACCTTCTCCCGGCGGTACAACTCCACCACGCTGCCGTCCAAGGTCTCCATGGACTCCTGGGACGGCTACCCGGCCTCCCGCGAACGGGTCCTGGCCGGCGCGCAGGCCGCCGGTGTCGAGAACCTGATGGTCCTCACCGGCGACGTGCACGTGCACTACGGCTTCGACATCAAGCGCGACTTCTCCGACCCGGACTCCCGCACCCTGGGCACGGAGATCGTCACCTCCTCCGTCACCAGCGGCGGCAACGGCTCCGCGAAGCCGTCCAACTGGGCCACCTACCTGGCCGCCAACCCGCACCTCAGGTTCTACAACGGGCTGCGCGGCTACACGACGGTGACGCTCGGCCGGAAGCTGGCGCGCGCCGACTTCAAGACGGTGTCCCACGTGACCACCGAGGGCGCGCCGCTCACGACCGCCGCCTCCTTCGTGACGGAGGTGGGGGAGCAGGGGCTCAAGCCGGCGTGACCTCACGGCCCGTGGCCGCCCCGCCGGTGACCGCCTCGCCCTCGCCCGGGGCCTCTCCCGGGTAGCGGACGCCGACGCGTTCCCGGATCGCGTCGAGCGTCCGCATCACGGCGAGCGTGCCGTCCAGCGGGACCAGCGGCGACTCGGTCTCACCGGCCCGCAGCGCGCGCATCACCTCACGGGCCTCGTGCCTGAGGCTGGCCCGGGGGCCGTCGGCGGGGTCGGCCGTGAACTCCTCGGGGTCGCGGCCGGCCCGGTGCAGCACGAAGCGCTCCGGGAAGAAGAAACCGTCGGGGACGTCGATGCGGCCCTCGGAGCCGGTGACCGCCGCGGAGTTGGGCGTACCGCCGGTGATGGAGCAGTGCACCGAGGCGAGGGCGCCGCCGTCGTAGGAGAGCACCGCGCCCGTCTGGAGGTCGACGCCCTCCGGGGAGAGCACCGCCCGCGCCGCCACGTCCGAGGGCTCACCGAGCAGCAGCTGCGCGAACGACACCGGGTACACGCCCAGGTCCAGCAGCGCGCCGCCGCCCTGGGCCGGGTCCCGCAGCCGGTGCGCCGGGGGGAAGGGGCCCGCCAGGCCGAAGTCCGCCTGGACGGTGCGGACTTCGCCGATCGCGCCGTCGTCGACCAGCGTCTTCAGGCGCCGCACCAGCGGATTGCAGTACATCCACATCGCCTCCATCAGGAAGCTGCCGTTCTCCCGGGCGAGGGCGACCAGTTCCTCCGCCTCGCGCACGTTCAGCGTGAACGGCTTCTCGCACAGCACGTTCCGGCCGGCCCGCAGGCACAGGCCGGCGGCGGCCCGGTGCGCGGCGTGCGGAGTGGCGACGTACACGACGTCGACGTCCTCGTCCAGCGCGAGCGTCTCCCAGTCGCCGTACGCCCGGGGTATCCCGAACCGCTCCGCGAACGCCTTCGCCGACGCCTCGGTCCGCGAGGCGACCGCCACGACCTCCGCGTCCGGCAGATCGACCAGATCCGCCGTGAACGTCGCCGCCATGCCGCCGGTCGCCAGAATCCCCCAGCGCACCTTCTGTTCGGCCACCGTGCCCCACCCTCGCTCACGTTCCGACAAGTCCGTACGAGCTGAGAGCATAGGTGGCGGATCAGTCGAAGAGGGAGGGGCACATGCCCGAACGCGGGCCGTCCATACCGCACGCGTCACCGTCGAACACCTCACATCCCCGCACCCCGGGGACGAAAGCCCCGGAAGCGAACACGCCGGAAACGAACACCCCGCGGGCGTACGCCTCAGAAACGAACACCCCGGAACCGAACACGCCGGGGACGAACGCGCCGGGGACGAACGCGCCGCGCGCGGCGGCCGGTTCGCCCGCGGAGCCGGCCTCCCCGGCGCTGCGCGCGACCCGTCGCGCCGGTCTGCTCGTCACGCTCGTCCTCGGCGGCCTGACCGCCACCCCGCCGCTGGCGATGGACATGTATCTGCCGGCGCTGCCGGAGGTCACCGATTCCCTGCACGCGTCGGCCGCCACCGTGCAGCTCACGCTCACCGCCTGCCTGGCCGGCATGGCCCTCGGCCAGATCGTCGTCGGTCCGATGAGCGACAAGTGGGGCCGCCGCCGGCCGCTGCTGGCCGGCCTCGCCGTCTACGTCGTCGCCACCGCCCTGTGCGCGCTGGCGCCCACCGTCGAACTGCTCGTCGCGTTCCGCCTGGCGCAGGGCCTCGCGGGCGCCGCCGCGATCGTCATCGCCCGGGCCGTCGTCCGCGACCTGTACGACGGCGTCGCCATGGCCCGCTTCTTCTCCACCCTCATGCTGATCTCCGGCGTCGCCCCGGTCGTCGCCCCGCTCATCGGCGGACAGATCCTGCGGGTCACGGACTGGCGGGGCGTCTTCGTCCTGCTCACCGTGGTCGGGGCGCTGCTCGGCGCGGTGGTGTGGGCGAAGCTTCCCGAGACGCTGCCGAAGGCCGAGCGGCACGCCGGCGGGGTCGGCGACACCCTCCGCGCGATGCGCGCACTCCTCGCCGACCGGGCCTTCACCGGGTACATGCTCGCCGGCGGTTTCGCCTTCGCCGCGCTGTTCGCCTACATCTCGGCGTCCCCGTTCGTCGTGCAGGAGATCTACGGCGCCTCTCCGCAGACCTTCAGCCTGCTCTTCGGCCTCAACTCGATCGGCCTCGTCGCGGTCGGGCAGATCAACGGCAAGATCCTCGTCGGACGGGTCGGCCTGGACCGGGTGCTGTGCGTCGGCCTCCTGATCGTCATCGCCGCCGCGGCCGCCCTGCTGCTGATGACCCTCGGCGTCTTCGGCGAGGTCGGGCTCGCGCCGGTCGCCGCCGCGCTGTTCGTGCTGATGTCCGCGATGGGCATCAGCCTGCCCAACACCCAGGCGCTCGCCCTGATGCGGGTCGAGCGGTCCGCCGGCTCCGCCTCCGCGCTGCTCGGCACGTCCTCCTTCCTCATCGGCGCCGTCGCCTCCCCGCTGGTCGGGATCGCGGGCGAGGACACCGCCCTGCCGATGGCGATCGTCCAGCTGGTGGCGGCGGTGGTGGCACTCGCCTGCTTCCTGGGCCTGTGCCGGACCCCGGCCCGGCGGGCCCGGCGCACGACCGCGGAGGGAGCGGAGAGCTGAGCACCCCCAGACTGCGCGGCGGCTCCCCGCGACGGGCCGGGCTCGACCCGGGGCGGCTGCGCCGGATCGTGGAGGACGTGCACGCCCTCACGGCCGGCGAGCGGCCCTGGGCCGCGGGCGCCGTCGTGGCCGTCGGGCGCGGACCCGTGCTCGCCGTCGAGGAGGCGGCGGGCTGGGCCGTGCGGTACGCCGCCTACGACCCGGACACCGACACGGGCGTGGAACTGCCCGCCGGGGAGCGCGTACCGGCGACCACCGGGACGCCCTTCGACCTGGCGTCGCTGACCAAGCTGTTCACCGCGGTCGCCGCCGTGCAGCAGATCGAACGGGGCACGCTCGGCATCGACGCGGAGGCCGGCGCCTGCCTGCCCGACTTCCGCGCCGCCGCCGCACACCACGTCACCGTGCGGCAACTGCTCACCCACACCTCCGGACTGCGGCCCGAACTCCCCCTGTACGACTGCGCCGACGACGCGGAACGGCTGGCGCGGCTGCGGGCGGAGCCGCCGGTCGGGGTGCCCGGCACGTACTGCTACTCCGACCTGAACATGCTGCTCCTCCAGCAGGTGCTGGAGCGCGTCACCGGCCGCCGCCTCGACGTCCTGGTGCGCGACGGGATCACCCGGCCGCTGGGCATGACGGCGACGCGCTTCGGGCCCTGCCCGGAGGCGGCGGCCACGGAGGACCAGCGGCGGCCGTGGGCCAAGGCGGACCGGGGGATGCTGCGGGGCGTCGTCCACGACGAGAACGCGTGGGCGCTGGGCGGGGTGGCCGGCCACGCGGGGCTGTTCTCGACCGGCCGGGACCTCGCGGTGTTCTGCCGGACACTGCTCGCGGGCGGCTCGTACGGGCAGGCGCGCATCCTCGGCCCCGACTTCGTGGACCTGCTCCTCGCCGGGCCGGGACTGGGCTTCGCCGTGGACCAGCCGTGGTTCATGGGCGAGCTGGCGGGGCGCGGGGCGGCCGGGCACACCGGCTTCACGGGCACGATGCTCGTCCTCGACCGCGCCACGGACACCTTCGCGGTCCTCCTCGCCAACACCGTCCACCCCCGCCGTCGCCCCCCGGACAACACCCCCCGAGCCACCCTGGCGACCCACCTGGCCCGAGCAGTCCACACCACCTAGTTACCGGCCTCTCCTCCCCCCAGCTGCGGGCAGTCGTGCCTCCCCCAGTGCCTGAACGGCCTGGGAGGTGCCCCCAGGGGTGGCACGGGTGGGCGCTGGGACCCCCCTCCGGGGGAGGCACCCGGCAACGCCGGGCTGCGCACCCACCCCGCCCGCCCCCATCCCGGGCACCCGCCAGTACCGGGCCACCCGCCCCGCCCTGCCCCGCCCCACCTCACCCCGCACTCACGCCAGGTGCCGGCCCCGCCTCGCCCGTAGAATCCCCGGGTGAACGCCCCCGCCACCCCCGCCGACCTCCTGCGCACCCGCCTCGCCACCCTGGTCGACGGCCTCCCGCCCCGCCAGGCCGCGCAGGCCGTCGAGCGGCTCATCGCCGCCTACCGCGGGGCCACCCCCACCGACGCCCCGATCCTCCGCGACCGCGCGGACGTCGTCGCGTACGCCGCCTACCGCATGCCGGCCACCTTCGCCGCCGTACGCTCCGCGCTCGCGGCGTTCGCGGACGCCGTGCCGGAGTGGACGCCCGCCGGCCACATCGACCTGGGCGGCGGCACCGGCGCCGCGACCTGGGCCGTCAACGACACCTGGGGCGGCAGCCGGCCCGTGACCGTGCTCGACTGGGCCGAGCCCGCCCTCGCCCTCGGCAAGGAGATCGCCGACGCCCACCCCGCCCTGCACGGCACCCGCTGGCAGCGCTCCCGCATCGGCGCGGCGCTCACCCTCGAGAACACCGACCTCGTCACCGTCTCCTACGTCCTCAACGAACTGACCGCCCCCGACCGCGCCGCCCTCGTCGACGCCGCCGCCGGCGCCGCCCGTGCCGTCGTGATCGTCGAGGCGGGCACCCCCGACGGCTACGCCCGGGTCATCGAGGCCCGCGACCGGCTGATCGCCGCCGGCTTCCACGTCGCCGCGCCCTGCCCGCACAGCGCCGCCTGCCCGATCGTGCCCGGCACGGACTGGTGCCACTTCTCGGCGCGGGTCAGCCGTTCCTCCCTGCACCGCCAGGTCAAGGGCGGCTCCCTCGCCTACGAGGACGAGAAGTTCAGCTACGTCGCCGCCGCCCGCTTCCCCGTCGCCCCCGCCGCCTCCCGCGTGATCCGGCGTCCGCAGATCCGCAAGGGGCAGGTCCTGCTCGACCTGTGCGAGACCGACGAGCAGCTGCGCCGCCGGACGGTCACCAAGCGCCACGGCGACCTGTACAAGGCGGCCCGCGACGCGGACTGGGGCGACGAGTGGCCCCCGGCGGCGCAGCCGTAGTCACGCCCCGTTCCCGCTGCCCCCTTCCCGTTTCCCCTGCCTCTCCTGCCTCTCCTGGAGCCGGCGCAGCAGCTCCCGCTTCTGAGCACGCGCGTCCGGCGCGCCGCCGGTCCGGCCGCCGCGGCCGCCGCCGCGCAGCGCCTCGCGGCCCAGGGTGCGGCGCGTGCCGCCGACTCCCAGCATGTTTCCCGCTCCGCCTCGGGACATCGGGTGCTCCCTTCCCTCCACACACATAGACGAGACGGTTCGTCTCGCATCTCTCCGCACCACTGTCCGGCGAGACGCATCGTCTTGTCAACCTGTTAGATTCGAAGCCATGGCCAGCCAGAGAACACCCCAGGTCCCGAGCCCGCCCCCGGGCAGGCCGCAGCCGGACGTCACGCGCCGCAGCGCCCGCTCCCGCCGGGCCATCTACGACGCCGCCCTCGCCCTCGTCGCCGAGGTCGGCTACCCCCGGACCACCATCGAGGGCATCGCCGCCCGCGCCGGCGTCGGCAAGCAGACGATCTACCGCTGGTGGGCCTCCAAGGCCGACGTCCTGCTGGAGGCCTTCCTCGACCTCGGCGAACAGGCCGCGCAGGCCGCCGGACAGGGCACCGAGACGTACGCCATCCCGGACAGCGGCGATCTCGCCGCCGACCTCAAGGCCGTACTGCGCGCCACCGTCGACGAGCTCACCGACCCGAAGTACGAGGCGCCCTCGCGCGCGCTCGCCGCGGAGGGCGTCGTCAACGAGCAGCTCGGCCGGGAGTTCGTCGCCAAGCTCCTGGAGCCGTCGCTCCAGCTCTACGTCGACCGCCTGCGCGCCGCCCAGGACGCCGGCCAGGTCCGGCCGGAGATCGACCCGCGCATCGCCCTGGAGCTCTTCGTCTCCCCGCTCGCCCAGCGCTGGCTGCAGCGCACGGCCCCGATCTCCTACGACTACACCGACACGCTCGTCGACTACGCCCTGTACGGCCTCGCTCCCCGCTGACCCTTCCCGCGGTCCCCTTCTCGCGGTCCCCTTCCCGCCGCCCCGTTCCCGCCGACCAGTGAGGTTTGTCCCTTCTCCGCCCCCGCGGACGCCGAAGGGTGGGAGCATGGGGCATGCTGGTGCGCACGACGGCGAGGCGAGGGGATAGATGAGCGCGGACTTCGGCGGCCGGAGCGGCCTGCGGGACAAACTCTCCCAGTGGTTGCGGGGAGGCCGCCCGAAGGAGGCCGCCGGTGACGGCGGCCGGGAGTCCCTGCTGCTCGCCGCCGCCGCCGCGGGACTGCCCCTGGCGCCCGCCGCGCACCCGGTCGGCTACCGCTGTTCCTGCGACCGCGTCGGCTGCCCCACTCCCGCCCGTCACCCGGTGTCCTTCGCCTGGCAGACCCAGTCCACCACCGACCGCGCGCAGGTCGAGCGCTGGGCCCGGCACCAGCCGGAGGCGAACTTCATCACCGCGACCGGCATGGTGCACGACGTCCTCGACGTGCCGCTGGAGGCCGGCCGCGAGACACTGCGGCGGCTGCTGGAGGCGGGCGTCGAGGTCGGCCCCGTCGCCGAGAGCGACGACGGCCGCATGCTGTTCTTCACCCTCACCCGCGGCACCCCCGAGCAGGAGGACGAGTGGTGGCCGTGCGAGCTGGACTGCCACCCCGAGACGATGGACGAGCACCCCGGCCTGCGCTGGCACTGCCGCGGCTCCTACGTCCTCGTACCGCCCGCCCGGCTGCCCGGCGAGGGCCAGACGGTGCACTGGGTGCGCGGCCCCGAGCATCCGCTGCCCGACCCGCTGACCCTGCTGGAGACCCTCACCGACGCCTGCGCCCGGCACGCCGGCGAGGGCAGCGGCCACGCGGACACCGCCTGGCCCCTGCGCCACTGAGCCCGGCGCCACCGGCCCCGGCGCCGGTCCGCGGAGGGCGGCGCTACTCGCCCTTGGCCGAGGTCATCCCCTGCACCCGCCCGAGGACGGACACCTGACCGCTCCCCGCGGGATCGAGGGCGACCTCCGCGGAGACGAACTCCATCGTCAGGGACTGCTTGACGTCACCTTCCGTCAGCGCCTGCACGTCCTTGTTCGGCACGGGCACGGAGGTGCCCTGCGCGGCGGTCTGTTTCTCGAAGTGCCGGGTGGCGAAGAACACCATCGCCCCGCCGTCCTTCGTGCGCAGCGCCAGCGGCGCGTAGTCGCCGTCGGTCAGCGGCTCGTCGATGTACTGGGTGACCAGACCCGGCCGGACCGCCCGCTTCTCGCGCAGCTCACGCCAGGCGCTGGTGTGGGTCCCGTCCGCGAAGGTCTTCCCGCCGTCCTCGAGGTACGTCGCGTACTCCTTGCTCAGGCTCGCGGGCGGGACGGCCAGGCCGGCGGCGTCGGCGGGGACGGCCTCGGCCCAGCCGTCCTCGTCGGTCCTGAAGTCGGGCACCTTCCCCGGGGCGACCAGAGTCAGGTACGCCACCTCCCAGGTCTCCTCCAGACCGTTGCGGGTGAACACCAGCAGCCAGCGCGACGTACCGCCCTTGTTGGCCGCGGCGTCCGCGAGGAACCACCGCGGCCAGCCCGCCTTCTTCGGGATCGTGAACTTCGCGTCCGTCAGTTCCAGCGGCGTGTGCGACGGGTTGCCGCCCGGGTTGTTGACGCGGCCGGCCTTCAGCCGTGCCTGGTCGATGGCGGCGAGGGCGCCGGTGGTGTACTCGGCGTCCAGGGAGCCGTCGTAGGCCTTGTCGGCCTTGTTGTACGCGGCCGTGAACTGTTCGAGGGCCTTCGCGGCCTCTGCCCGGGTGGCCGCGGGGAGCACCTCGCGCTCGCCGTGCACCACGACGCAGCCGCTCGCCGTCAGCATCAAGGCGCAGACCGAGACGGCCGTCAGCGCGCTGCGGCCGAGCCTGCGGGGCCTACGAGGGCCGCGATCCCTGCTCATCAGCTTTCTTCACCTTCCCCTTCCCGGAGGCGAACCCTACCGGGACGGGCGACGGGCCGGGCGGGGGGACCGGGTACAGCGGCCGCACCGTGACATGGGGGACGGCCGGACCGGGCCGGACGCCGAACACGCCCTGGGCCGGGGCGCCTTGCCGCCCCGGCGGGCCGGCACCGCACTGGGCGCGGCGGCGGCCGGCGCGGGCGCGGTGTTCGCGACGCGCAGGCGCCGGGCGACGTCCGGCTGACCCACGGGTGGGGGCGGCCGGCCGCCCCCACCCTCCCCGGCGATGCTTGAATGCCCCGGTGACTGACTACGACGTACTGCGCGTCTTCTGCGCGCCGAACGGCGGATACGGCAACGAGCTCGGCGTCGTCCGGGACGGATCCGTCCTGCCCGAACGGGACGGACGGCAGGAGCTGGCCGCCAAACTCGGCTTCAGCGAGACCGTGTTCGTCGACGACCCCGAGCGCGGGGTGATCGACATCTACACGCCCACCCTGCGCCTGCCCTTCGCCGGCCACCCCTGCGTCGGCGCGGCCTGGCTGCTCGACGTGCCCGAACTCGTCACCCCGGCAGGGGTGGTGGGCGCCCGGCAGGACGGCGAGTTCAGCTGGATCGAGGCCCGCCCCGAGTGGGCCCCGCCGCGCACGCTGCGTCAGTACCCGTCCCCTGCCGAGGTGGACGACCTGGTGGTGCCGCCACCGGGGGAGTGGATCTATGCCTGGGCCTGGGAGGACGAGCCCGCGGGGCGTGTCCGGGCGCGCGGCTTCCCCGGACGGGACGACGGCATCGAGGAGGACGAGGCGACCGGGGCCGCGGCGCTGCTGCTGACCCAGCGGCTGGGCCGCGCCCTCAACATCACGCAGGGGGCCGGTTCGCAGATCCTGACGGCGCCGCAGCCGGAGGGATGGATCGAGATCGGCGGCCGGGTGAACCTGGAGCGCTGACGGCCGCAGTCCGGCGCCACGCTCCGCCGTCGGCCCGGCCCGGCGCGCCTCTACGCGATCATGTCGGCAGCAGGGGGACTCCCCGCACCCGATGCACCCGATGTCGCCAGGAGGAATGCCGTCATGGCGTGGATCGTGCTGATCCTGTCCGGAATCATGGAAACCGTCTGGGCCGCCGCCCTGGACGCCTCCCACAACCTCACCCGGCTGCGGCCCGCCCTCCTGTTCGTGGGCGCCCTGGTGCTCAGCATGGCGGGCCTGTCCTACGCCATGCGCGCCATCCCCATCGGCACGTCCTATGCCATCTGGGTCGGCATCGGGGCCGTCGGCACCGCCGTGTACGGCATGGTCGCCCACCACGACCCCGCCACCGCCGGCCGTCTGATCTGCCTCGCGCTCATCGTCGGCGGCGTCGTCGGCCTGAAGTTCATGCACTGAACCGGCGGACCGCTGAACCGGCGGACCGGCGCCGCCGAAACCGCCCGGCCCGCCCGGCGGTCGTCACGCCGAGAGCGGGAACTCCTCGCCCAGGGCCCGGAAGACCGCCGTGTTCAGGGCGAAGGCCCGCCGGCACTCGGCGACGATCCGCTGCTTCTCCAGGTCGTCGGCGCGGATGCCGTCCAGCAGTTCGCGGTACTCCCGCTTGAACGCGGCCGGGTTGGTGATCTCCTCGAAGACGTAGAAGCGGACCCCGTCGCCCTTCTTCGCGAAGCCCCAGGCCCGCTCCGCCCGGTCGCGGATGATCTGCCCGCCGGACAGGTCGCCGAGGTAGCGCGTGTAGTGGTGCGCCACGTAACCCGCCGGCCACCGCTCGGCGCACTCGCGGACCCGGGCCGCGTACTCCTCGGTCGCGGGCAGGGCGGCCAGACCCGTCCGCCAGCCGGGACCGCGCAGGTGCTCCAGGTCCCGCTCCAGCGAGGGCAGCCGCATCAGCTCCGCACGCACGAAGGGCCCCGCCACCGGGTCCGACGCCAGCCGCCCGGCGGGGGCCTCCAGCGCCGCGTAGACGAACCACAGCTGCTCCGTGTAGCGCGCGTACGCCTCGACGCCGAGCCGGCCGCCGAGCAGATCGCTCATGAACGTGGAGCTCTCCGCCTCCGTGTGCTGCTCGTGGGAGGCCGTGCGGATGAGGGCTGAGAAGGAGGTCATGGGACAGATCATGCTTGGTTAGGTTTACCTAAGTCAATGGTTTGCCGACGGCTCGTCGGTAAAGTTTCCGACAGCTCGTCGGCAAGGGGGCGGCTGCGGGGAACGCGAAGAGCCCGCCCTCCGTGGGGAGGGCGGGCTCTTCGGGGAGGGACGGGTCAGGGCAGGGTGAGGATCTCCGCGCCCGTGTCCGTCACCACCAGGGTGTGCTCGAACTGGGCGGTCCGCTTGCGGTCCCTCGTCACGACGGTCCAGCCGTCGTCCCACATGTCGTACTCGTGCGTGCCGAGCGTCAGCATCGGCTCGATCGTGAAGGTCATCCCGGGCCGGATGACGGTCGTCGCGTGCGGGCTGTCGTAGTGCGGGACGATCAGGCCGGAGTGGAACGACGAGTTGATGCCGTGCCCGGTGAAGTCCCGCACCACGCCGTACCCGAAGCGCTTGGCGTACGACTCGATGACCCGGCCGATGACGTTGATCTGCCGGCCCGGCCTGACCGCCTTGATCGCGCGGTTCAGCGACTCCCGGGTCCGCTCGACCAGCAGCCGGCTCTCCTCGTCCACCTCGCCGACCAGGTAGGTCGCGTTGTTGTCGCCGTGCACGCCGCCGATGTACGCCGTCACGTCCAGGTTGACGATGTCCCCGTCGCGCAGCACCGTCGAGTCGGGGATGCCGTGGCAGATCACCTCGTTGACCGACGTGCACAGCGACTTGGGGAAGCCGCGGTAGCCGAGCGTCGAGGGGTAGGCGCCGTGGTCGCACATGTACTCGTGCGCCACCCGGTCCAGCTCGTCCGTCGTCACGCCGGGCGCGATCAGCTTCGCGGCCTCGGCCATCGCCCGCGCCGCGATCCGCCCCGCCACGCGCATCGCCTCGATCGTCTCCGGCGTCTGCACCTCCGGCCCGGTGTACGGCGCCGGCGCGGGTTTGCCGACGTACTCGGGCCGGCGGATGTTGCCGGGTACGGAACGGGTGGGAGACAGCTCCCCTGGGACGAGCAGCGACTGGCCAGACATGCCGCGAGTCTAACCAGCGGGCACGGGGGAGGATGTCGGTGGCGAGAGGAGACGGTCATGGCCCTGTTCAAGAAGCGCACGGCCGGCAAGCCGGGCGAGTGGTACTACTGCCTGGAGCACGGCAAGGTCGAGGAGGGCCCGGAGTGCCCGGCCAAGGACCGTTTCGGGCCGTACGCGTCCCGGGCGGAGGCCGAGCAGGCGATGCAGACGGCGCGCGAACGCAACCTGCAGTGGGAGAACGACCCCAAGTGGCACGACGCCCCGGCCGACGACCCGTCCGGCCGCCCGGCCGAGGACTGACAGGGCCGGCCGGGACCGATGGGACCGGCCGGCTCACCAGCGCGGTGGCGGCGGGGCCGTCAGATGGTCGGCCAGGCGGGACAGGCGGTCCCGGAAGCGGCGGCGGCCCCGGGGCGGCGGCACCGCGTTCTCCCCGGCCGCCGCGCTGACCAGGTGCTGCACCGTGTCCAGGTCCAGCTCGGCACCGTCCGGCACGGTCAGCGCCTCGTGCGCCATCGCCGTCAGCTCCCGCTCACCGCCGCCCAGCGCGAGCACCGTCGCGCCGGCCCGGCGGGCGTCGTGCACCCGCTCCAGCAGCGGGGCGCCGGGCTCGTCGGGCGCCACCACCAGCAGCGTCTCCCCGCGCCGGGCCGCCGCCAGCCGGCCCAGCCCGACCGCCAGATGCGCCGGATCCGTCGGACGCGCACCGTGCCGCACCAGGGTCGGCGCCAGCTCCGGCGTCCCCGACCAGGCGGCCTCGTCCACCAGATGCGCGGCCAGATGCCACGGCTCGTACCCGGCCGTGCCCACCAGCAGCAGCCCGCCCCCGTGCGGCACCACCGACCCCCGCAGCGCCCCCGCGAAGCGCCGGGTGGCCTCCAGCCACTCCGTCCCGGCGAGCACGTCCCGCAGCAGCGCGACCCGTACGGCGTCCATGCGCCCGCATCCTGCCGCAAACCGGTCCGCCCGGCCCGCGGTTCGCCCTGATTTCCCCCGACCCGGGGACAGCGCCCAGCCCCGGATCACCCCGGGCCGGGGACGGTGTCCCGCCCGGCGGCACCCGGCCCGGTGCGGGGGACGGGGCGGACGTAGGGTCGGGCCCATGACCACTACCGACAGTGCCGCACAGAAGGCCCCCGCCAAGGACCCCTGGGACCTGCCCGACGTCTCCGGTCTGGTCGTCGGCGTGCTCGGCGGGACCGGGCCGCAGGGCAAGGGCCTCGCCTACCGTCTCGCCAAGGCCGGCCAGAAGGTGATCGTCGGCTCCCGCGCCGCCGAGCGCGCCCGGGCCGCCGCAGAGGAGATCGGGTACGGCGTCGAGGGCGCCGACAACGCCGAGACCGCCCGCCGCAGCGACATCGTGATCGTCGCCGTCCCGTGGGAAGGGCACGGCAAGACCCTGGAGTCCCTGCGCGGGGAACTCGCCGGCAAGCTCGTCGTCGACTGCGTCAACCCGCTCGGCTTCGACAAGAAGGGCGCCTACGCCCTCAAGCCCGAGGAGGGCAGCGCCGCCGAGCAGGCCGCCGCCCTGCTGCCGGACAGCCGGGTCACCGCCGCCTTCCACCACCTGTCCGCCGTCCTCCTCCAGGACCCGGAGATCGACGAGATCGACACCGACGTGATGGTGCTGGGCGAGGAGCGGGCCGACGTGGAGACCGTCCAGGCCCTCGCCGGGCGCATCGCCGGCATGCGCGGCGTCTTCGCCGGGCGGCTGCGCAACGCCCACCAGGTCGAGTCGCTGGTCGCCAACCTGATCTCCGTCAACCGCCGCTACAAGGCACACGCCGGGCTCCGCGTCACGGACGTATGAGGCGATGGGGGACACTGGTGGGTGCCGGTGCGCGTGCGCCGGCCGTACCCGCAGTGCCGCAGTACCCGCACGTGTCCCCCCGACAGGAGCTCCGCCCATGCCCCGCCTCGCCGTCTACGCCCTGATCGTCTGCGTGCTCGCCGTGGTCGCCGCCGTCGTCTCCTTCGTCCAGGGCAGCGTGCTGATGGGCGTCGTCTGGGTGCTGCTGACGGGCCTGTCGTCCAACATGTGGTGGTACTACTTCAAGCGCGGCCGGGACGCCCGCCGCGAGCCGGCCGGGAACTAGGAAGCGACCGAGCAGAACTCGTCCGTCTGCCAGAACCGGTACAGCTCGAAACCGCAGTACGTGTCGAAGTCGCTGATCCCCAGGGAGCGCAGGATCGCGTCGACCGCGTCGAAGAACACGCCGTTGACCGCCGGCAGCCACAGCAGCGCGAACACGAACAGCAGCCCGAACGGCGCGAACGGCTCCACCTGCCGCCGCACCCCGTACGACAGCCACGGCTCGATCACCCCGTAGCCGTCCAGGCCCGGCACCGGCAGGAAGTTCAGGATCGCCGCCGTGACCTGGAGCAGCGCGAGGAAGGCCAGCGCGAGCCGGAAGTCGCGCGGGACGCCGTCCAGCGCGTCCAGCCAGAACGGGGCCGTGCACACCGCGGCGAACAGCACGTTCGTCAGCGGGCCCGCGGCCGAGATCAGACTGTGCCGCCAGCGCCCGCGGATGCGGCCGCGCTCGATGAACACCGCGCCGCCCGGCAGGCCGATCCCGCCCATGATCACGAACAGCACCGGCAGCACGACGCTCAGCAGGGCGTGCGTGTACTTCACCGGGTTCAGCGTGAGATAGCCCTTCGCGCCGACCGAGACGTCGCCGCTGTGCAGCGCGGTGCGCGCGTGCGCGTACTCGTGCAGGCACAGCGAGACGATCCACGCGGCCGTCACGAACAGGAACACGGCCACGCCCGGCTGCTCGGCGAACCCGGTCCAGGTGGCCCACCCCGTGACCGCCGTGACGGCCAGGATCCCGAGGAACACGGGACTGACCCGGCGGTCGCCGGGACGGGTGGTGGCGGCGGTCATGGGTCTCCCTGACTGAACTGACTGACTGACTGGCTGGCTGACTGGCTGGCTGACTTGCTTGCTCGCGCTTGCGGTGGGTAACGGCCGGGCCCGTGGTGATCGCGGGGACTGCCCGACCGTACCCGGCGCGGCACCCGTTCGGCGAGGCCCCGGCCGGGCGCTGCCGCACCGCACCGCGTAAACCCGGTGACCGGCGCCGACGGCACCGGGGACAATGGAGCCCGTGCGCTATCGCATCCTCGGCACCACCCAGGTACTCCGCCCCGACGGCACCGCCGTCCCGGTCGGCGGGGCGCGGCTGCGCGCCCTGCTGACCGTGCTCGCCCTCAGGCCCGGCCGCGCCGTGCCCGCGGGGCTGCTGGTGGAGGAGGTGTGGGGCGACGACCCGCCGGCCGACGCGCCGGGCGCCCTGCAGGCACTGGTCGGGCGGCTGCGCCGGGCGCTCGGCGCGGACGCGGTCGCCTCCGCCGACGGCGGCTACCGGCTCGCCGCCGCCCCCGACGACATCGACCTGCACCGCTTCGACCGGCTGGCCGGCGAGGGCACCCGCGCCCTGGCCGACGGCGACCCCGACAAGGCGGCCGAGCTCCTCGACGACGCCCTCGCCCTGTGGCGCGGCCCGGTCCTCGCCGACCTGCCCGACCGCACCGCCGAGGCGGCCCGCTGGGAGACCCGGCATCTGGCCGCCCTGCGCGCCCGCCACACCGCCGCCCTGGACCTCGGACAGGCGGAGCACGCCCTGCCCGAACTGACCGCGCTGTGCGACGGCCACCCTTTGGACGAGCCCCTCCAGGCCCTGCGGCTGCGCGCCCTGCGCGACACCGGCCGCACCGCCGAGGCGCTGGCCGCCTACGAGGACGTACGCCGTCTGCTCGCGGACCGGCTCGGCACCGATCCGGGGCCCGGACTGCGGGCGCTGCACGGGGAGCTGCTCCGTCACACGGCGACCGGTGGGGCGGTGGCGCCCGGCGGTGGCGGGAGGACCGCCGGTCCGGGGAGACCCGCGGGCTCCATGACGCCCGCCGGGCCTGCCGGACCCGCCGGGTCGGCGGAGGCCGGGGGAACCGGGATACCCGCCGGACCCGTGCGGCCCGCCGCGGCCGCCGACCCCACCAACCCCGCGACGATTACTGCCCCCGCGACGACCACCGCCCCCGGCACCACCGAGCCACCCGCCCCCGAGCCCGGCCCCCGTCCCCGGGGCAACCTCCGGGCCCGGCTCACCTCCTTCGTCGGCCGGGACGCCGACATCCGGGCGCTGCGCGCCGACCTGGCGACCGCGCGGCTCGTCACCCTGCTCGGGCCCGGCGGCGCCGGCAAGACCCGGCTGTCGCAGGAGGCCGCCGAGGGCGCCGGTGACACGGCACAGGACGGCGTGTGGCTGGCCGAGCTCGCCCCCGTCGACGACCCCGGCGCCGTACCGGAGGCCGTACTGACCGCGCTCGGCGCCCGCGAGACCGTGCTGTACGGCGCCGGCGCCGAGGAGATGCGGGCCGTCACCACCGCCGACCGGCGGTCCACCGCCCTCGAGCGCCTCGTCGAGCACTGCGGCCGGCGCCGCATGCTGATCGTCCTCGACAACTGCGAGCACGTGATCGACGCCGCCGCCCGCCTCGCCGAGGAACTGCTCACCCGCTGCCCCCACCTGAGCATCCTCGCCACCAGCCGCGAACCCCTCGGCGTGACGGGGGAGTTGCTGCGCCCGGTCGAGCCGCTTCCCGAGCCGGCCGCGCTGCGGCTGCTCGCCGACCGGGGAGCGGCCGCCCGCCCCGGCTTCCGTCCCGACGCCGACGAGGAGACCGCGGCCGCCTGCGCCGAGATCTGCCGCCGCCTCGACGGCCTGCCGCTCGCCATCGAACTGGCCGCCGCCCGGCTGCGCATGCTCACCCCGCGCCAGATCGCCGACCGCCTCGACGACCGCTTCCGCCTGCTCACCTCCGGCAGCCGCACCGTCCTGCCCCGCCAGCAGACGCTGCGCGCCGTCGTCGACTGGTCCTGGGACCTGCTCGACGAGGAGGAACGGGACGTGCTGCGCCGTCTGTCCGTCTTCGCGGGCGGCTGCGACCTGGCCGCCGCCGAGGCCGTGTGCGGACCCGCCGCCCTGGAGGCCCTCGGCTCCCTCGTCGACAAGTCCCTGGTGGTGGCCGCGCCGTCCGGCGGCGACGGCATGCGCTACCGGCTCCTGGAGACCGTCGCCGAGTACGCCGCCGAACGCCTCGACGAGACCGGCGGCCGGGCCGCCGCCGAACGCGCGCATCTGACGTACTACCGCGAACTCGCCCGCACCACCGACCCGCTGCTGCGCGGCCCCGGACAACAGCCCGCCGTCGAACGGCTGGAGCGCGAGTACGAGAACCTGCGCACCGCCCTGCGCCACGCCCTCGCCGAACGCGACGAGCAGGAGGCGCTGAGCCTGTCGCTGTCGCTGGTCTGGTACTGGCAGATGCGCGACATGCGGGTGGAGGCCAGGAACTGGCTCAGCGAGATCATGGCCCTCGGCCCGGACCCGTTCACCGAGCCGGTCAGCCGCGCCGAGCCGGTGTGGGAGCGGTGCACGGCGGCCCCGCCCCCGATGACCGGCGAGGTGCTCGCCGAGGCCCGGCGCGGCGTCCACCTGGCCCACCTGGCCTGCATGGACACCGAGCTGGACGCCTGGCAGAATCCACGGGCCCAGCGGAAACTGCGTGCCATCGCCGAGACCTACGAGCCCGGTCTGCCGCAGACCTGCTTCCCTCCCGGCCTGCTCTGGGTCTTCGCCGTGCTGCTGTCCGGCGACACGGAACGCCTGCACGAGATCATGGAGGCCTCCGTGCGCACCTGCCGTGAGACGCCGGGATACGACTGGGAGCTGGCCGGTGTGCTGCAGATGCGCGCCCAGATGCTCGCCAACCGCACCGACTGGGCGGGCGACGCGGCCCGCGACGCCGACGAGGCGCTGGAGATCTACCGCCGCCTCGGTGACACCTGGGGCACCGCCGAGGCGCTCGCCGCCCGCGCCGAGGCCCGTGAACACCGGGGCGAGTACCGGCTCGCCGCCGCCGACTACGAGGCCGCCGCGGAACTGGCCGAACGGCTCGGCGCGCACGCCCAGATGGACATCCTGGAGGCCCGGCTCGGCAGCGTGCTGCTGGAGGCGGGGGACGTCGAGCGGGGCGAGCGCATGCTGCGCGCGGTGATCGCCCGGACGCAGGACGCGGGACACCACGGTGCCATGCCGGCCGCCCGGCTCTACCTCGCCGGCCGGCTCGGCATGACCGGCCGGACGGCCGAGGCACGCGAGCAGATCCGGCTGCTGCGCGAGAACTTCACCCTCTCCCGCTTCGTCGTCTTCGACGCCTTCCTGCTCGCCGCGGAGGCCTGGATCGCCGCCCTGGAGGACCGGAACGAGGAGAGCCTGGTCATGATCCGCGAGGCGCTGGAGCGGGCCGAGGAACCGCTGTCCGCCCTCATCGCCCCGCACCTGTGCTCCGGATGTCTGACCGTCGCGGCGATGGCGCTGGCCCGGGTGGACGGCGGACGCCGGGCCGAGGACGCCGCGCGCTGCATCGGTGCCGCCGACGCGGCGCTGCCGCCGGGACACGTCGCGATGGGCCTGGAGCGGGACGCGCGCGACCAGGCGGCTGTGCGGGTCCGCGAGGCGCTCGGCGACGAGGCGTACGAGACCGCGTACGCCGAGGGCGGCGGCCTCTCCGTGCGGGAGGCCGCCGCCCTCGTGTGACGCGCCGGAAGGCGCCGGCGTCAGGTCTTCGTACGGAACTTGTGGACGGCGACCGGCGCCATCACCGCCGTGATCGCCACCGACCAGCCCACCGTCATCCACAGGTCGTGGGCGACGGGGCCGCCCACCATCAGGCCGCGCGCGGCGTCGGCGAGGCTGGACAGCGGGTTGTAGTCCGTGAAGGTCTCCAGCCAGCCCGGCATCGACTGCGTCGGCGCGAAGATCGAGGAGCCGAACTGCAGCGGCATCAGCACCAGGAAGCCCATCGCCTGCACGGACTGGGCGTTCTTCATCGTCACGCCCAGGGTGAGGAAGATCCACATCAGGGCCGAGCCGAACAGCACCGACAGTCCCACGGAGGCCAGCAGCCCGGCCCAGTCGGTGATGTCGAAGCCGACGAGAACGCCGACGACCAGGAGCACCACGGTCGCGAACAGCATCCGCAGCAGCTCCACGGCGATCTTGGCGAACAGCACCGAGCCGCGCCCGATCGGCAGGGACCGGAAGCGGTCCATGACACCGGAGTGGAAATCCTGATTGAAGCCGGTGCCGACGCCCTGGGCCATGTTCATGCCCATCATGGCCATCAGGCCGGGGACGACGTACTGCACGTACGCCTGCTGCCCGCCGCCCAGCGACTGGCCGATGGAGCCGCCGAAGACGTACACGAACAGCAGCGTGAAGACGACCGGGAACAGGATGGCGTCGAACATCGACTCGGGGTCCTGCCGGATCCACAGCAGGTTGCGGCGGACCAGCGCGCCGGTGTGCCGCAGATGCCCGCGCAGCGGGATCCGGGCGTCGGGGGCGGGAGCGACGGGAGCGACAGCGGCCGGAGGGGCGGCGCCGAGCGCCTCGGGCAGGGTGGCGGTGGGAGACGGGCGGGCGCTCATACGGCGACCTCCTCGCGGGTGCCGGCGGGCGCGGGGTCCTGCGGGGCACCGGCGCGGTGGCCGGTGAGGGACAGGAAGACCTCGTCCAGGCTGGGCAGTTCGGTGGTGACGGAGGCGAGGGTGATGCCGCGCGCGGTGACCGCGCCGACCACGGCGGTCAGCTGCTCGTCGCTGAGGACCGGCACCAGCACGGCACCGCGCTCGGCGTCCACGGTGGAACCGGCGAGCCCGGTGATGCCCAGCGTGTCGAGGTGCGCGGCGAGCGGGCGCAGCTGCAGCGGGTCGGCCGGGCGGACGCGCAGGGTGCGTCCGCCGACCTTGGCCTTCAGCTCCTCGATGCCGCCCTTCGCGATGACCTTGCCGCGGTCGACGACGGTCAGCTCGGAGGCGAGCTGCTCGGCCTCCTCCATGTACTGGGTGGTCAGCAGCACGGTGACGCCGTCGCCGACCATGCGCTTGACCTCGTCCCACACCTCGTTGCGGGTGCGCGGGTCCAGGCCGGTGGTGGGCTCGTCCAGGTACAGCACCGCCGGGTGCCCGATCATGGAAGCGGCCAGGTCGAGGCGGCGCCGCATGCCGCCCGAGTAGGTGGAGGCCGGCCGCCTGGCGGCCTCGGTGAGCGAGAACCGCTCCAGCAGTTCGTCGGCCCGCCTGCGGGCGTCCTTGCGGGACAGGTCGAGCAGCCGCCCGATCATGTAGAGGTTCTCCCAGCCGGGGAGCTTCTCGTCCACGGACGCGTACTGCCCGGTGAGACCTATTACCCGCCGCAGCTGCCGCGGCTGCCGTACGGCGTCGTAGCCGGCGACGAGCGCCCGGCCGGCGTCGGGCGTGATCAGGGTGGACAGGATGCGCACGAGGGTGGTCTTGCCGGCGCCGTTCGGCCCGAGGACGCCCATCACGGTGCCCTCGCGCACGTCCAGGTCGACGCCGTCCAGCGCCTTGGTCTCGCCGTAGTGCTTGACCAGCCCCCGTACGGTGACCGCGCTGCCCGCGGCCGGGGGAGTGTCGTCGATTCGCTTCATGCCGACGACGCTGTCAGCACCCGCCGACAGACCACCGACATCCCGCCGACGGCCGCCCGGCGCGACCGGCACGCCACCGGCATGCCGCCGACACGTCACCCGCTTGTCGCCGACAGCGCGCCGGCGCCCCCGCGGCCGGGTCCGCGGGGGCGCCGGTACCGGTCCGGACGCGGGTCAGACGGAGTGTTCCTCCTGCGGGAACGTTCCGCCGACGACGTCCTCCGCGAAGGACCTCGCCGCGTCGCCCATGACCTGGCGCAGGTCGGCGTACTTCTTCACGAACTTCGGCACCCGCCCGCCGGTCAGCCCGAGCATGTCGGTCCACACCAGCACCTGCGCGTCGGTCTCCGGCCCCGCGCCGATGCCGACGGTGGGGATGTGCAGGGTGCGCGTGACCTCGGCGGCCAGCGCGGCCGGCACCAGCTCCAGGACGACCGCGAAGGCGCCCGCGTCCTGCACGGCCTTGGCGTCGCGCAGCAGCTGCTGGGCCGCCTCCTCGCCGCGGCCCTGCACGCGGTAGCCCATCGTGTGGACGGACTGCGGGGTGAGACCGATGTGGGCCATCACCGGGATGCCGGACTCGGTCAGCAGCTCGATCTGCCGGTGCGAGCGCTCACCGCCCTCCAGCTTGACCGCCCCGACCCCGGCCTCCTTGACCAGCCGGGTCGCCGAGCGCAGCGCCTGCACCGGACCCTCCTGGTAGGAGCCGAAGGGCAGGTCGGCCACGATCAGGGCGCGGCTCGTGCCCCGGACCACGGCCGCCGAGAGCATGGTCATCTCGTCCAGCGTGACGGGCACGGTGGTCTCGTAGCCGAGGTGGCAGTTGCCCGCGGAGTCGCCGACGAGCATGACCGGGATGCCGGCCTCGTCGAAGACGGAGGCGGTCATCGCGTCGTAGGCGGTGAGCATGGGCCACTTCTCACCGCGCTCCTTGGCGGCGGTGATGTCCCGGACGGTGATGCGGCGGGTGCTCTTGCCCCCGTACAGCGACCTGCCGCCGTCGGCGGGCTTGGCCTGAGGCGTCTGGGCAGCGGAAGGCTGCGTCATGACAACGGCTCCTTCATGTCATCTCGAGGCGCCCTGACGGCGTCCCCGGATCCCCTCCATGGTGGCACCCCGTCCCGCGGGACGGCTAGGGGGACCCACCGGAGACCGCCCGATGCCACGGGCCCCGCCGGACGCGGCTCGCGAGCCCTGCCGCCGCACTCCGCCCATAGCCCTCCGCATGTGATCGTTCTGTCACGAAGGCCCGCGCCCCATCCGTGTCCGGAACTCCGGACGCGGGCTCGCACGTCCTCGTGCCCGTACGGCCGTCATGGGACGGCGGGAACGGAACCGATCATCCCCTAGGGTGCTGAGGCACGGGGGGCGACGGTGTGCACGGCAGGCAGTGAGGCGACGGTATGGCGCAGCAGGCATACATGACGGAGACGGACAACGGCGGCCCCGGACCCGAGCGCCGGACACCCCGGCTCCGGCGCCTGCTGGAACGGGCGACCGCCGGCTGGCGCGGCGACCGGCGGATCTGGCGCCGCGGCCTGATCACCGCGGCGGTGGCCGTGCTGCTGGCCGTGGCCATGGCGGCGCACTCGCACATCCCGAACGCGATCGGCAACCTCGGCAGCCTCACCGAGACCTTCCTGCCGTGGTTCGGCCTGCTGATCCCGGTCCTGCTGGTGATCGCCCTCGTCCGCAGGTCGGCGACGGCGCTGATCGCCCTCCTCCTGCCGGCGGGCGTGTGGCTGAACCTCTTCGGCGGACTGCTCTCCGACAAGACCGGCACCGGCGGCGACCTCACGGTGGCCACGCACAACGTCAACGCCGCCAACGCCGACCCGGCCGGCACCGCCCGCGCCGTGGCCGCCGCCGGCGCGGACGTGCTGGCCCTGGAGGAGCTGAAGGCGTCGGCCGTACCGACGTACGAGAAGGCGCTGGAGGCGAAGTACCCGCACCACTCCGTCGTCGGCACCGTCGGGCTGTGGAGCCGCTACCCGGTGAGCGACGTGCGGCCGGTCGACATCCGGCTGGGCTGGAAGCGCGCGATGCGCGCCACCGTCGCCACGCCCTCCGGGCCGGTCGCCGTGTACGTCGCCCACCTGCCCTCCGTCCGGGTGAAGCTGGAGGCCGGCTTCACCGCCCGGCAGCGGGACAAGAGCGCCGAAGCGCTCGGCGAGGCCATCGCCGCCGAGAAGCTGCCCCGCAAGATCCTCCTCGGCGACCTCAACGGCACCATGAACGACCGCGCGCTCACCGCGATCACCTCCCAGATGCGTTCCCCGCAGGGCGCCGTCGGCGACGGCTTCGGCTTCAGCTGGCCGGCGTCCTTCCCGATGGCCCGCATCGACCAGATCCTGGTCGCGGGCGTCGAGCCGACGACCAGCTGGACCCTCCCGGCGACCGGCAGCGACCACCTCCCGATCGCGGCGCGTGTGAGGGTCGACACAACCGGCTCCTGAGATTCGCCGCCGGAATACTCGCCCTGAGACGCTTTGTTCCGTACGGGAACTTTCAATCGTCCCCACCCCGTACGCACACTCCGCTCCCGAAAGGCGAGACCCCTCCATGCCCCTGGCTCTGCTCGCCCTCGCCGTGGGCGCCTTCGGCATCGGCACGACCGAGTTCGTGATGATGGGCCTGCTGCCCGACGTCGCCGGCGACCTGGGCATCTCCATCCCCAGCGCCGGCCACCTGGTCTCGGCGTACGCGCTCGGCGTCGTCGTCGGCGCCCCGCTGCTCGCGGCGGCGACCGCGCGGATGTCCCGCCGCACGGTCCTCATCGCCCTGATGGCGCTGTTCGTGATCGGCAACGCCCTCTCCGCCGTCGCCCCCGGCGAGCTGTCCCTGCTCGCCGCCCGCTTCGTCAGCGGCCTGCCGCACGGCGCCTTCTTCGGCGTCGGCGCGGTCGTCGCCACCGGCATGGTCGCGCCGGAACGCAAGGCCCGCTCCGTCTCCCTGATGTTCCTGGGCCTCACCGTCGCCAACATCGTCGGCGTCCCCGCGGCCACCGCCATGGGCCAGCAGCTCGGCTGGCGGGCCACCTTCCTCGGCGTCAGCGCGATCGGCGTCGCGGCGATAGCGGCGCTGGCCGTCCTCGTCCCGCGCGAGAACGCCCCCGCCCCCGCCACCGGCCTGCGCGGCGAACTGGCCGCCCTGCGCTCCCTGCCCGTCTGGCTGGCCCTCGGCACCACGGTCGCCGGCTTCGGCGCGCTCTTCGCCGCCTACAGCTACATCACCCCGATGCTCACGGACACCGCCGGCTTCGCCGGGACCAGCGTGACGCTGCTGCTCGCCCTGTTCGGCGTCGGCGCCACCGCGGGCAACCTGCTGGGCGGCCGCCTCGCCGACCACTCCCTGCGCGGCACCCTCTTCGGCGGCCTCGTCTCCCTGGTCGTCGTCCTCGCCCTCTTCCCCGTCCTCATGCGCACGGAGGTCACGGCGGCCGTCGCGGTGGCCCTGCTCGGCACGGCCGCCTTCGTCACCGGCTCGCCCCTGCAGCTCATGGTCATGGAGAAGGCCTCGGCGGCCCCCTCCCTGGCCTCCTCCGCCAACCAGGCCGCCTTCAACCTCGCCAACGCCGGCGGCGCCTGGATCGGCGGCGTCGTCCTCGCGGCCGGCTTCGGCACCACGTCCCCGGCCACGGCGGGCGCGGCCCTGGCGGCCCTCGGCCTCGCGGTCGCGGGCGCGGCGTGGGCGGTGGACCGCCGCCGGGACGCCGCCGACCCGGTGCACGGCCGGGAGCGGGTCGTCGCCGGCCACCTGCCCGAGGCCCCGCAGCCGGTACGACGGTGACGGCCGGCCGCACGGCCGGTCAGAGGTCGTCGGGGAGAATCCGGAAACAGCCGTGTCTCCCGCCCAGCGGCCGTACGGCCCGGAAGTCCCGGAGGTCCCTCGTGAGCACGGCGTCCGTCCCGTACTCGGCGGCCAGGGCCACGTTCACCGCGTCCACCAGATCCAGATCGAGCGACGCATAGCGTGCCCGGACGCCCAGAGCGGCATCCAGGATCTCGGGCGTGGGCGGGGCGAGCACCAGCCGCATCTGCCGTACGCGCGTGGTCAGAGAGCGGAGGATCCCGTCGGCGGCCACGCGCCCGGCCAGGCTGGTCGCCACCTGATGCACTTCGGTGAGCGCGAGCGGGGTGGCGACGAGGAAGCCGCACGCGTCGGCGGCCTCCCTGGCCGCGTGGTGGTCCGGGTCGGAGCGGTTGAAAAGGGTGAGGAGGCCGGAGGTGTCGGCCACGGCGATCACGCGGCGCTGCCCCGGTTCCGGCGCTCGCGCTCCTCGTGTCCGTCCGTGACCGCCGCCCGGATCTCGTCCTTGTCCACAGGGCCGCCGAGGTCGAAGGTCTCCTCGTCGGAGACGAACGGCTCCTCCCAGACGCGGTGCGCCAGGGCGATGCGGTGGATGCCCTCGCGGATTATCTCCGCCTCGGCGACACCGAGGCGTGCGGCGGCCTCCTTGATGAGCGCGAGGTCGCCGTCCTCGGCGTAGACGTTGGTGCGCTTCAGAGCCATGTATCCGATGGTACAGCTTGTGTACCGCCCGGGTCGGGCTTCCCGCTCACCGTCCGGACCGCTCAGTCCGTCCGGCACCGCAGGGCCAAGGCCCCGCCGACTCCTCGACGCGCTTGCGGAGACCCGGGCCGGCCGGGGCATGATGCCCCGATGAACGTGGACAGGGGCGGGGACGGGGACGTGAACGGCGGCGTGGCCGAGGTCATCGAGCGGGAGCTGCGGCTGATGAGCCCGGCCGTGCGGTCGTCCAGGGCACTGGCGGAACAGCTCCTCGACCCGGAGTACACGGAGGTGGGCGCCTCGGGATGCAGATGGGACCGCCGGTCGATGCTCTCGGCCCTGCCGGACATGCAGGGCGCGGCCGACGACGGCCCGCAGTACGTGCCGACCGAGATGACCGGCACCGTACTGGCCCCGGGAATCGTGCACCTGACGTTCGAGACCGACCTCGACGGCAGGCGGGCCAGGAGGAGCTCGATCTGGCGGAAGCGGGACGAGGAGACCGGGTGGCGGATGTACTACCACCAGGCCACACCCGTACCGGACGCCTGAGGCACCGCGCCCGTACCGCACCGGCGCGCGAGGGCGGGGAAAACACCGTGCGACGCGCACGGCCCCGCCCCATGATGGGGACCGTGACCGTCGCCCGCACCGCCGAACCCGCCCGCCTCGGCGAGACCCGCCTGCCGGACGGCCGCCTGCTCGGCTGGGCCGAGTGGGGCCCGCCGGACGGGGTGCCCGTCCTGCTGTGCCCCGGCGCGGCCACGAGCCGCCGGCTCGGCTTCGGAGCGGGCGTCGTCGACGGGCTCGGCGTCCGCCTGGTCTCCGTGGACCGCCCGGGTCTCGGCGCCTCCACCCCCGCCCCCGGCCGGACCTTCGCCGGCTTCGCCGACGACATGCGCGCCCTGTGCGCCCTGCGGGACCTGGGCCGCCCGGCCGTGGTCGGCAACTCCCAGGGCGCGCCGTTCGCCCTCGCCTGCGCCGAGGCCGGCGTCGCCTCCGCGCTGGCGCTCGTCTCGGCGGCCGACGAGGTGGCGGCACCCGAGTTCGCCGCCTCCCTTCCCACGGGGCTGCGGGCACTGACCGAGCGGGTGGTGGAGGACCCGTCGGGCGCCGAGGAGTTCTTCGCCGGCTTCGACGCGGACGCGATGTGGAACATGGTCATGGGCGGCAGCCCGGACTGCGACCTCGCCGCCTACCGGGACCCAGGCTTCTCGGCCGCGTACCGCCGGGCCCTGACCGAGGGCTTCGCCCAGGGCGCGGCGGCCGGCTACGCCCGCGACACGGTCCTCGCGATGGGCCGCTGGCCGTTCGCGCTCGACCGGATCACCGTCCCGGTGGACATCTGGTACGGCGAACAGGACGAGAGCCACTCGCCCGACAAAGGCGCCCTCCTCACCACCCGCATCCCCACCGCCCGACACCACATCGTCCCGGGCACCGGCGGCGCGCTGTTGTGGACCCATCCCGAGGCGATCCTGACGTCGCTGCTGGACCATCACCCGATGGCGTGCGCGGAGCCCCGTTCTCACCCCGACGCGTAGCACCGTCCCCTACCGTGTCGCCGTCGCGATACGACACCGACGAGGGGAGGGCCGATGGACGGTGGGGTGGACGGGTCGGGCTGGGAGGTCGACCCGGACGACGAGTGGGGCGTCGCGGTCCTCGCCACCGTCGGGCGGCAGCTGAGGCTGCGACGCGAGGCTGCGGGGATGCGCGCGGGCGACTTCGGGGCGGCGGTGGGGTACGGGGAGGACCTCGTCTACAAGATCGAGGGCGGGAAGCGGATTCCCCGCCGGGAGTACCTGGAGAAGGCGGACGAGGTGCTGGGGGCGGGAGGTCTCGTCGCGGCGACTTGGGAGGACGTGAAGAAGGTCCGTTACCCGAAGCATGTGCGTGACCTGGCGAAGATGGAGTCACAGGCGGTCGAGCTGCTGTCCTACGGCATCCACAATCTGCACGGCCTCGTGCAGACCGAGGAGTACGCCCGCGCCCTGCTGGCCACGCGGCGGCCGACGCTCTCGGAGGACGAGTTGGAGAGAGCGGTCGCCGCGCGGATGACCCGCAAGTCGATTTTCGAGCGAAACCCCGCCCCTGAACTCAGTTTTGTCCAGGAAGAGGTGACCCTGAGGCGACCCGTCGGGGGCAGGATGGTGCTGCGCAGGCAACTCGAACACCTGCTGGAAGTCGCGGGGTTGCGACACGTCGAGATCCAGGTGATGCCGACGTCTCGTGGTGGCCATCCAGGAACGGGAGGACGGATCCAGGTGCTCAAGTTCGGTGACGGCACGGCGGTCGGCCGTGCCGATGACGAGTTCGACAACCGCCCCGTCACCGACCCCCGTCACCTGCGCATTCTCGAACTGCGCTACGGAATCATCCGGGCCGAGGCACTGACCGCCCGGGAATCGACCGCTTTCATCGGACAACTGCTGGGAGAGACATGAGCCGCCACGACACGTCCCGAAACGTCCCCGGACTGACCTGGTTCAAGAGCAGCCACAGCGACAGCAGCAATCCCAACGACTGCGTCGAGGTGGCGATAACCTCCGCCACCGTCCACGTCCGCGACTCCAAGCGCCCGGACGGCCCCCGTCTCGCAGTCACCCCCGCCGCCTGGACGGAGTTCGTGGCCGGGGCGGGCGAGGTCTGACGGCCCCGTTCCGGGCCGAGCCCGTACGGGGCCGGACGCGTCACCGCGGCGCCTCGGCGCTCCGGCCGGCCCCGACCACGGCGCGGAAGGCGAACGCGACGAGCAGGGCGATCGCCACCAGGAGCCCGCTCGCCCACAGCGGCCCGAGGTTCCCGGCCATGGTGCCGAGGGCGGCCGCGGCCACGAGGGGACCGACGACGGCGCCGACGTTGAGTGCCGCGGTCGCGTACGCCCCGGCCATGGTGGGGGCTTCCGCGGCCTCGTAGAGGACCCGCGTGATCAGCGTGCCGCCCAGCGCGAACGACAGGGCGCCCTGCACGAACACGAGGACAAGCAGGGCGGCCGGCTCGTCGGCCAGCACCGCCAGGGCCGGCCAGCCGATGAGCAGCAGCGGACCGCCGACGGCGACGACCAGCCGGGGACGCCGGTCGGACAGCCGTCCGGCGACGGTGACACCGGCGAAAGAACCGGTGCCGAAGAGCACCAGGGCGACGGAGACCCACCATTCACCCAGCCCGGCGGTGCCGGTCACGACGGGCGCGAGGAAGGTGAAGCTTCCGAACGTGGCCGCGTTCACCAGCGCGCCGAGCAGCATCACCAGGATCAGCGGCGGCCTCGTGAGCCGGGCGAGCTCCGTCCGCAGGACCGGCGCACCGGTCGCCTCCTCCTTCACGTCTGCGGCCGGTACGGCCTTCAGGATGCCGAGAGCCGCGGGCAGGCAGAGAGCGGCGACGGCCCAGAAGACGGCCCGCCAGCCGAGCGCCGTGCCGAGCACCGCCCCGCCGGGAACACCCGCGACCGTGGCCACCGTCGTGCCCGACAGCAGTACGGCCAGCGCACGCCCCTTCCTGTCGGGCGGGACCATCGCGGCCGCGGCCGTCAGGGCGACGGCGAGGAAACCGGCGTTGGCGAGCGCGGCGACGATCCGGGTGGCGAACAGGACCGGGAAGCTGCCGGTGACGGCGCCCACGGCGTGAGCCGTGGCGAACACGAGGACGAACCAGAGGAGGCTCGAGCGCCTCGGCCAGGTGCGGGCGAGCGCGGCCACCAGGGGCGCGCCGACGACCATGCCGACCGCGAAGGCCGAGGTGAGCGTGCCCGCGGTCCCGACGGTGACGCCGAGATCCGGGGCGATGTCCGGCAGCAGGCCGGCGAGCATGAACTCCGAGGTGCCCATGGCGAAGACCGCCACGGCGAGCAGATACAGCGGGAGAGGCATCGAGTGGCTCCGGGGTGAGGAGAAGAACGAGAAGGTCATCTCGTCACCGCGGTCAGCCCCGAAGGCACACGCGTACGGCCGCGCAACGCGGCGCGGCGGCAGGGCTACGGGCTCAGTGGTTCAGGGGGCTGACGGCGTGACCGAAAGCCCCCACCCTGTCCGACTCAGGACTCGACATGGCCCGCACGGTACCCGACCGGTGCCCGCCCGGGCACCTCGGTTTCCCGGCACCCGCGCCCGAGAACTCCGCTCGCCGGGCGGCTACAGCACCGGCAGGTTCTTGCGCAGCTCGAACGCCGTCACCTGGGAGCGGTACTCCTCCCACTCCTGGCGCTTGTTGCGGAGGAAGAAGTCGAAGACGTGCTCGCCGAGGGTCTCGGCGACCAGGTCGCTGTGTTCCATCAGGGCGAGGGCCTCGCCGAGGTTCTGGGGGAGCGGCTCGATGCCCAGGGCGCGGCGTTCGGCGTTGGACAGGGCCCACACGTCGTCCTCGGCGCCCGGCGGGAGCTCGTAGCCCTCCTCGATGCCCTTGAGGCCGGCGGCCAGCAGGACGGCGTAGGCCAGGTACGGGTTGGCGCCGGAGTCGATGGAGCGGACCTCGACGCGGGCCGAGCCGGTCTTGCCGGGCTTGTACATGGGGACGCGGACCAGTGCCGAGCGGTTGTTGTGGCCCCAGCAGATGTACGACGGTGCCTCACCGCCCGCGCCGGCGGTGCGCTCGGAGCCGCCCCAGATGCGCTTGTACGAGTTCACCCACTGGTTGGTGACCGCCGAGATCTCCCCGGCGTGCCGCAGCAGGCCCGCGATGAAGGAGCGGCCGACCTTGGAGAGCTGGTACTCGGCGCCGGACTCGTAGAACGCGTTGCGGTCGCCCTCGAAGAGGGAGAGGTGGGAGTGCATGCCCGAGCCCGGGTACTCCGAGAACGGCTTCGGCATGAAGGTGGCCTGCAGGCCCTGCTCCAGCGCGACCTGCTTCATGACCAGGCGGAACGTCATGATGTTGTCGGCCGTGGACAGCGCGTCCGCGTAGCGCAGGTCGATCTCCTGCTGGCCGGGGGCGCCCTCGTGGTGGGAGAACTCCACCGAGATGCCCATCGACTCGAGCTGGGTGATGGCCTGGCGGCGGAAGTCCATGCCGATGTTCTGCGGGGTGTGGTCGAAGTAGCCGGAGTTGTCGGCGGGGGTGGGGACCGTGCCGTCGACCGGCTTGTCCTTCAGCAGGAAGAACTCGATCTCCGGGTGGGTGTAGAAGGTGAAGCCCTGGTCGGAGGCGCGGGCCAGGGCGCGCTTGAGGACGTAGCGCGGGTCCGCGAAGGAGGGGGAGCCGTCCGGCATGAGGATGTCGCAGAACATGCGGGCCGTGCCGGGGGCCTCCGCGCGCCAGGGAAGGATCTGGAAGGTGGACGGGTCCGGCTTGGCGATCATGTCGGACTCGTAGACCCGGGCGAAGCCCTCGATCGCCGAGCCGTCGAAGCCGATGCCCTCGTCGAAGGCCTGCTCCAGCTCGGCCGGTGCCACGGCCACGGACTTGAGGAAGCCCAGCACGTCCGTGAACCACAGGCGTACGAACCGGATGTCGCGCTCCTCGAGCGTCCGGATCACGAACTCCTGCTGCTTGTCCATCTTCCGCTTCCCCATCCTTGCTGGTCAGGCCGCCTGTCTCCGGTACGGCGGAAGGCGGTCGGGCACCTGAGCATCACACCACAGCACCGTTTCGTACGCGTTGCGGACCTTGATCGTCCGGTCGGCTCCGGCCTGAACGCCGCCGGTGCGTGTGTGCCGCTCCCCCGCAGCGTAGAGGCCGCGTGTTCGATCGGGCCATTCCTGCGGCCCGCGACCCCGGATCATGCGACGCCCCGGCTCCGGCGCCCCCGGAGGACGGACGGACGGTGGCCGGTCCCGGCGCTCCCCGCCGGGACCGGCCACCGGGGCGCTAACGCTGCCGCTTCAGGTCGGCCAGTACCTGGTGCAGCGGCTCCGTCTCCCGGCGCCGGTACTCCTGGACCGCCCAGCCGTTGCCGTCCGGATCCTTGAAGTACATGAACGTGGCGCCGTCGTCCGGGGCGTACTGCACCGGCTCGGAGACGTCCAGGCCGCGGCCCGTCAGCTCCGCGTGGGCGGCCTTGATGTCGGTGACGCACAACTGCAGGCCCTGGTAGGAACCGGGGGCCGGCCTGGGGCCCGGCGTCATCTCCCAGATGGTGTTGCCGAGGGCGATCGAACAGCCGGAGCCCGGCGGTGTCAGCTGCACGATCCGCATCCCCGGCATCACCTCCTGGTCGATGTCGACGTGGAAGCCGACCTTGTCCCGGTAGAAGTCCCGGGCGCGGTCGATGTCGGTCACGGGCAGCGGGATCACTTCGAGGGTGAAGTCCATGTCTCCACGGAAGCCGATGCCGGACCGACGCGCCACCGAAAGACGGAAAGACGGGAAGACGGGAAGACGGGAAGACGGGAAGACGGGACTCCGCATGCGCGGCGGCGGCCGGGACACGACCGGCGACCGGACCACGACCGGCGGCCGGGCCGTCCCTGCGCCGCCCCGCAGCTCCCCGGTTACCCTCAGGCCGTACGACCACGATCCGACGGGCCCGGCTCCCCTCCCGGCCCCGCAGGTCCGACAGGAGGCCGACATGACGGCGCCGGGGCGCAGAAGCAGTACCTTCACGCGGCTGCTGCGGCACGGCTTCACCGACCCCTCGGCCGCCGAACGGCTGCTGGACGGCATGGAGCTGGCCCCCGTCCGCAACGACCCGGTGCTGCTGGAGGCGCTCGGCGCCACCGCCGACCCGGACCTCGCCCTGGACGGACTGGTCCGCCTCCTGGAGGCCCAGCCCGACCCGACCGCGCGCCGGAAGCTGCTGGACACCCTGATAGCGGCCAAGCCGCTGCGCGACCGTCTCCTCGGCGTGCTCGGCGCCTCCGAGGCGCTCGCCGACCACCTCGCCCGGCACTCCGGCGACTGGCAGGCCCTCGTCACCTTCGAACACCGTGACCTGCACCGCGGCGTCGAGGAGTTCGAACGCGGCCTCGCCGACGCCACCGACCCCGTCTCGCTGCGCGTCGCCTACCGGCGCTGCCTGCTGTCCATCGCCGCCCGCGACGTGTGCGGCACCATCGACGTCGCCGAGACCGCCGCCGAGCTCGCCGACCTCGCCACCGCCACCCTGCGCGCCGCCCTCCGCCTCGCCGAGGAGGCCGCGCCCGAGGACGCCGCGCTGTGCAGGCTGGCCGTGATCGCGATGGGCAAGTGCGGCGGCCACGAGCTGAACTACGTCTCCGACGTCGACGTCATCTTCGTCGGCGAGGCGGCGGAGGGCCTTGCCGACGCCGACGAGGCGAAGGCGCTGCGGGCCGCGACCTCGCTCGCCTCGCACATGATGCGGATCTGCTCCGAGACGACCGTCGAGGGCTCCATCTGGCCCGTCGACGCCAATCTGCGCCCCGAGGGCCGCAACGGGCCGCTGGTGCGCACCCTCAGCAGTCACGTCGCCTACTACCAGCGCTGGGCCAAGACCTGGGAGTTCCAGGCGCTGCTCAAGGCCCGCCCGGTCGCCGGCGACCCGGCCCTCGGCGCCGAGTACACCGCCGCCCTCCAGCCCCTGGTGTGGCAGGCCGCCGAGCGCGAGAACTTCGTCGCCGACGTGCAGAAGATGCGCCGCCGCGTGGTGGAGAACATCCCCGTCGCCGAGGTCGACCGCCAGCTCAAACTGGGCCCCGGCGGCCTGCGCGACGTCGAGTTCGCCGTACAGCTGCTCCAGCTCGTGCACGGCCGCGCCGACACATCCCTGCGCAGCGGTACGACGCTGGACGCGCTGAAGGCCCTCGCCGCCGGCGGCTACGTCGGCCGGACGGACGCCGCCCAGCTCGACGAGGCGTACCGCTTCCTGCGCTCCATGGAGCACCGCATCCAGCTGTACCGGCTGCGCCGCACCCACCTCGTGCCCGAGGACGAGGCCGACCTGCGGCGCCTGGGCCGTTCCCTCGGCCTGCGCAACGACCCGGTCACCGGGCTGCTGCGCGAGTGGAAGCGGCACGCGGCCGTCGTCCGCCGGCTGCACGAGAAGCTGTTCTACCGGCCGCTGCTCGACGCCGTCGCCCAGCTGACGCCGGGGGAGACCCGGCTGCGTCCCGACGCGGCCCGCGAGCGGCTGGTCGCCCTCGGCTACGCCGACCCGGCCGCCGCCCTGCGGCACCTGGAGGCGCTGGCCTCCGGCGTCTCCCGCAAGGCCGCCATCCAGCGGACCCTGCTGCCGGTGCTGCTGGGCTGGTTCGCCGACTCCGCCGACCCGGACGCCGGCCTGCTCAACTTCCGCAAGGTCTCCGACGCGCTCGGCAAGACCCCCTGGTACCTCAGGCTGCTGCGGGACGAGGGCGCCGCCGCCGAGAACCTCGCCCGGGTGCTGTCCGCCGGGCGGCTCGCCCCCGACCTGCTGCTGCGGGCGCCCGAGGCCGTGGCGCTCCTCGGCGACGGCGACTCCGCAGGGCTGGCGCCGCGCGGGCGGGCCCAGCTGGAGCAGGAGATCCTCGCCGCCGTCGGCCGCGCCGACGGCGCCGTCCAGGCGGTCACCGCGGCCCGTGGCGTACGCCGCCGCGAACTGTTCCGTACGGCCGCCGCCGACATCGTCGGCTCCTACGGCACCGAGGCCCGGCCCGTCGAGGCCGACCAGGGCGCCCTGGTGGACCGGGTCGGTGCCGCCGTCTCCGACCTGACGGCGGCCACCCTGGCGGGCACGCTGCGGGCCGTGGTCCGCGAGGGCTGGGGGGACACCCTGCCCACCCGGTTCGCGATCATCGGCATGGGCCGCTTCGGCGGACACGAGCTGGGCTACGGTTCGGACGCCGACGTCCTGTTCGTCCACGAACCCCGGGACGGGGTGGACGAGCGGGAGGCCGCGGACGCCGCGAACAAGGTGGTCGCCGAGATGCGCCGTCTGCTCCAGGTGCCCAGCGCCGACCCGCCGCTGATCATCGACGCCGACCTGCGCCCGGAGGGCAGGTCCGGGCCGCTGGTGCGCACCCTCAGGTCCTACGCGGCCTACTACCGGCGCTGGTCGCTCACCTGGGAGTCGCACGCGCTGCTGCGGGCCGAGTTCGTCGCCGGCGACGAGGAGCTGGGGCGGCGGTTCACCGAGCTGATCGACCCGCTGCGGTACCCGGCGCGCGGGCTGACCGAGGAAGCGGTGCGGGAGATCCGGCGGCTCAAGGCCCGTATGGAGTCCGAACGGCTGCCGCGCGGCGCCGACCCCAAGCTGCACGCCAAGCTGGGGCCGGGCGGGCTGGCGGACGTGGAGTGGACCGTGCAGCTGATGCAGCTGCGGCACGCCCACGCCGAGCCGGGCCTGCGCACGACCGGGACCCGGCAGGCCCTCGCGGCGGCCACCGCGGCGGGGCTCGTCTCCGAGGAGAACGCGGCGATCCTCGACGAGGCGTGGGTGCTGGCCGGCCGGGTGCGCAACGCGGTCATGCTGGTGCGCGGCCGGGCCGGCGACACCTTCCCCACCGACCCCCGCGAGCTCGCGGCGGTGGGCCGCTACCTGGGCCACGGCTCGGGTCACGCGGGCGACATGCTGGACGAGTACCGCCGCACGGCCCGCCGCGCGAGAACAGTGGTCGAGTCCCTCTTCTACGACGACTGACCCGTCCGGACGCTGTCACCCCACCCCCGAGGCCCCCCGCTCTCTCAGGCGCGCCCCGGCAGCCACACCCTCCGCGGCACGCCCCCCGGCACCACCCGCGGCAACGCGTGCGGCAGGCTCCCGTACCACACCCTGGCCACGGCGTACCCGAACCCCAGGCACAGCACGCCTCCCACCGCGTCCAGCCAGAAGTGGTTGGCGGTCGCCACGATCACCACCAGTGTGAGCGCCGGATACGCCAGCCCCAGCACCCGCGCCCACGGCACCGACGCCAGCGCGAAGATCGTCAGCCCGCACCACACCGACCAGCCGATGTGCATCGACGGCATCGCCGCGTACTGGTTGGACATGTTCTTCAGGTCCCCGGAGGCCATCGACCCCCAGGTCTCGTGGACCAGCACCGTGTCGATGAAGTGCCCCCCGTTCATCAACCGGGGCGGTGCGAGCGGATACAGGTAGTAACCGACCAGGGCGACACCCGTCGTCGCGAAGAGCACCAGCCGGGTCGCCGCGTAGCGCCCGGGGTGACTGCGGTACAGCCACACCAGGACACCCAGCGTCACCACGAAGTGCAGGGTGGCGTAGTAGTAGTTCATGCCGACGACCAGCCAAGTCACCGAGTTGACGGCATGGTTGACCGTCTGTTCGACGGCGATGCCGAGTTGGTGCTCGACGCGCCAGATCCAGTCGGCGTTGCGCAGCGCCTGCCCCCGCTGTTCCGGGACGGCGTTGCGCACGAGCGAGTACGTCCAGTAACTGAGCGCGATCAGCAGGATCTCGAACCACAGGCGCGGCCGGCGCGGTGTGCGCAGCCGGCGCACGAGGCTCCGCCCCGTCGCCTTCGCGACGGGATGCGGAACGCCCTCGTCCAGGCGTTCCGGAGTCCTCACGGTCACGTCACCCATAGGCATGAAGTCTGCCAGAAAAGCCCTGTTCCACCGATCATCCTCCGGAAGGATCCCCTGTGCATCCGGCCACTACGGGGAGGGCTCAGGACCTGCCTCGTTCACCGGGCGCCGAGGCGGTCGAACCGCGCACCACCAGTTCCGGCATGAACACGAACTCGCTGTGCGGCGCGGGCGTCCCGCCGATCTCCTCCAGCAGCGTGCGCACCGCCGCCTGCCCCATCGCCGGGACCGGCTTGCGGACGGTCGTCAGCGGCGGGTCGGTGAAGGCGATCAGCGGGGAGTCGTCGAAGCCGACGACCGAGAAGTCCCTGGGCACCTCCAGCCCGCGCTGCCGTGCCGCCCGTATGGCGCCCAGCGCCATCATGTCGCTGGCGCAGACCACCGCCGTGCAGTCCCGCTCGATGAGCGCGCCGGCCGCCGCCTGCCCGCCCTCCAGGGTGTAGAGGGAGTGCTGGACGAGTTCCGTCTCCACGGTCCGCGCGTCGAGGTCCAGTTGCTCCCGGACGGAACGGACAAAACCCTCGATCTTCCGCTGCACCGGCACGAAACGCTTCGGTCCGAGGGCCAGCCCGATGCGGGTGTGGCCCAGCGAGACGAGGTGGGTGACGGCGAGGTTCATCGCGGCGCGGTCGTCCGGGGAGATGAAGGGCGCCTGCACCTTCGGCGAGAAACCGTCGACGAGGACGAACGGCACCCCCTGCGCGCGCAGCCGCTCGTAGCGCTCCATGTCGGCGGTGGTGTCGGCGTGCAGTCCGGAGACGTAGATGATGCCGGCGACGCCGCGGTCGACCAGCATCTCCGTCAGCTCGTCCTCCGTGGAGCCGCCCGGGGTCTGGGTGGCGAGGACCGGGGTGTAGCCCTGGCGGGTCAGCGCCTGGCCGATGACCTGGGCCAGGGCCGGGAATATGGGGTTCTCCAGCTCCGGGGTGATCAGACCCACCAGGCCCTCGCTGCGCTGCCGCAGCCGCACGGGTCGCTCGTAACCCAGGACGTCGAGGGCGGCGAGGACGGACTGACGGGTGGTGGCGGCGACGCCCGGCTTCCCGTTGAGGACGCGGCTGACCGTCGCTTCGCTCACCCCCGCCTGGGCGGCGATGTCGGCAAGCCGTGTGGTCACAGGGGTGGACTGTACCTGTCGGGCGGCACCTTGCCCACCGATCGGGCGCCGTGTGCGGCCGGTGGAACGGCCCCGCGCGGGCTGCTGCGTCATCGCGCTCCCTCGAGAAAGTGGCGGCAAGAGCTTGCAGAGTCTTGCACAAGCGGGCCGGATACCGCTCCGGCCCCGTAAACAAGCGTTACGCGACGGTCGCCGGTACGTCACGCCCGGATAACTTCGGTGACTTCTTGCACTTTTTTGCTGCAAGACCTTTCGCGCCGCTTACAACGCTGTTACGTTCACGTCGCCCGACGGCGGCAACGGCGCAGTCGGTAGTCGGCAGGAGCGGCGGACGGGCCCGCACCCTGCACCACACGGGCTTTCACCCTCAAGGAGAACTCATGCGGCGTGGCATAGCGGCCACCGCTCTGGTGGCGTCCCTCGCCCTCGCGGCGACGGCCTGCGGCGGGGACGGCGGCAGTGACAGCGGGTCCGGGGGACCGGTCACCATCACTTACTGGGACACCTCCAACGCGACCAACGAGGCGCCGACCTACAAGGCCCTGGTCAAGGAGTTCGAGGCCGCCAACAAGGGCATCAAGGTCAACTTCGTCAACGTGCCCTTCGACCAGGCGCAGAACAAGTTCGACACCGCCGCCGGCTCCAAGGGCGCCCCGGACGTGCTGCGTTCCGAGGTCGGCTGGACCCCCGCCTTCGCCAAGAAGGGCTTCTTCCTGCCGCTGGACGGCACCGAGGCCCTCGCCGACCAGGACAAGTTCCAGCCCAACCTGATCGAGCAGGCCAAGTACGAGGGCAAGACGTACGGCGTGCCGCTGGTCACCGACACCCTCGCCTTCGTCTACAACAAGGAGCTGTTCGCGAAGGCCGGCGTCCAGCCCCCCAAGACGTGGGACGACCTGAAGAAGGCCGCCGCCGCCATCAAGGACAAGACCGGCGTCGACGGCTTCTGGGGCTCCACCGCCGGTTACTACGCGCAGCCGTTCCTGTACGGCGAGGGCACCGACACCCTCGACGTCGGCGCCAAGAAGATCACCGTCAACTCGCCCGCCGCCAAGAAGGCCTACGGCACCTGGCTGAGCCTGTTCGACGGCAAGGGCCTGCACAAGGCCGACACCACCGCCGACGCCTACGCGCACATCCAGGACGCGTTCGTCAACGGCAAGGTCGCCTCGACGATCCAGGGCCCGTGGGAGATCACCAACTTCTACAAGGGCTCCGCGTTCAAGGACAGGAACAACCTCGGCATCGTCACCGTCCCGGCCGGCTCCACCGGCAAGGCGGGCGCCCCGACCGGCGGCCACAACCTCTCGGTCTACGCCGGCTCCGGCAAGGAGAAGCAGGAGGCCGCGCTGAAGTTCGTGAACTTCATGACCTCGGCGAAGTCCCAGGAGACCGTCGCCCTGAAGAACTCCACGCTGCCCACCCGCGACGACGCCTACACCGACAAGGTCAAGGCCGACCCGGGCATCGCCGGCTTCCAGACGGTCCTGCCCGCCGCCCAGCCGCGCCCGGCGCTGCCGGAGTACAGCTCCCTGTGGACCCCGCTCGACGACGAGCTGCCGCAGATCGCCGGCGGCAAGAAGTCCCTGGACGAGGGTCTGGGCGACGCCGAGACCGCGATCGCCAAGCTGGTGCCGGACTTCAGCAAGTGAGTCCGCGTGGCCGCCGGGTCCCCGTGCACGGGGACGGGGACCCGGCGGCCACCGCCCGAGGCCGTCCCGCGGCGTCGTCCCCCTGATCCTCCAGCAGCTCCCGAAGGTGTCGAACCATGACAGTCGCCATCGACCGCGCGACCGGCAAGCGCCGCGGTGACCGCACCCCGCGGCCCGGCCTCGGCCGGCGTCTGAGAGACGGATACCAGAAGCACTGGTACGCCTACGCGATGATCGCGCCGGTGGCCGTCGTGCTCGGCGTCCTCGTGCTGTACCCCCTGGCCTACGGCCTGTACCTCACGCTCACCGACGCCAACAGCCTGAACTCCGCGCGCACCATCGGCGTCAACCACATCGAGGCCACCTACAAGTTCGTCGGCCTGGACAACTACGCCGACATCCTGTGGGGACCGACGGCGTACGACCGGTTCTGGTCGCACTTCATCTGGACGGTCGTGTGGACGGCGCTCTGCGTCGGCCTGCACTACTTCATCGGCCTCGGCCTCGCCCTGCTGCTCGACCAGAAGCTGCGCGGCCGCACCTTCTACCGGCTGATCCTGGTCCTGCCCTGGGCCGTGCCGACCTTCGTCACCGTCTTCGGCTGGCGCTTCATGCTCGCCGACAGCGGCATCATCAACTCCGGCCTCGAGGCACTGCACCTGCCGACGCCGCTGTGGCTGGAGGACGTCTTCTGGCAGCGGTTCGCCGCGATCATGGTCAACACCTGGTGCGGTGTGCCGTTCATGATGGTCTCGCTCCTCGGCGGCCTGCAGTCCATCGACGCCAGCCTGTACGAGGCCGCCGAGATGGACGGCGCCAACGCCTGGCAGCGGTTCCGCCACATCACCCTGCCCGGCCTCAGGACGGTCAGCTCCACCGTCGTCCTGCTCGGCATCATCTGGACCTTCAACCAGTTCGCCGTGATCTTCCTGCTCTTCGGCAACACCGCCCCCGACGCGCAGATCCTCGTCACCTGGGCCTACCAGCTCGGCTTCGGACAGCAGCCGCGCGACTTCGCGCAGTCCGCCGCCTACGGAATCCTGCTGCTGGCCGTCCTGATCGTCTTCACCTCCTTCTACCGCCGCTGGCTGGACCGCAATGAGCAGCAGCTCGCGAACTGAGGCAGGAGCCCCCATGAGCATCACCACCGTGCCGGACAAGGCTCCGGCGGAGAAGTCCTCCGCGCCCGCCACGCCCCCGCGCCGGGTGCGCGGCCGGAGCGAGCGCAGCCTCGCCTCCTCCCTCGCCTCCCACGGCATCCTGACCGTCGCGAGCCTCGTCGCGCTCTTCCCGATCGCCTGGCTGGTCTTCCTGTCCCTCGGCCCGGACAAGGACGACTACCTGCACCCCGGACGCATCTGGTCGAAGATGACCTTCGACAACTACGCGTTCGTGCTCCAGCACACGAACTTCTTCGACTGGCTGAAGAGCTCGCTGATCGTCTCGCTGGGCACCACGGTCATCGGCGTCATGGTCGCCGCCACCACCGGCTACGCGGTCTCCCGGATGCGTTTCCCGGGGTACCGGAAGCTGATGTGGATCCTGCTGGTCACCCAGATGTTCCCCATCGCGGTGCTGATCGTGCCGATGTACCAGATCCTGTCCGAGCTCCAGCTCATCGACAACTACCTCGGTCTGATCCTCGTCTACTGCTCGACCGCGGTGCCCTACTGCGCCTGGCTGCTCAAGGGCTACTTCGACACCATCCCCTTCGAGATCGACGAGGCCGGCCGGGTCGACGGACTGAACCCCTTCGGCACGTTCTTCCGGCTGATCCTCCCGCTCGCCAGGCCCGGTCTCGCGGTCGCCGGCTTCTACAGCTTCATCACGGCCTTCGGCGAGGTCGCCTTCGCCTCGACGTTCATGCTGAGCGACACGAAGTACACCTTCGCCGTCGGTCTGCAGAGCTTCGTCAGCGAGCACGACGCGCAGCGCAACCTGATGGCGGCCACCGCCGTGCTCGTCGCGATCCCCGTCTCCGCGTTCTTCTACCTGGTGCAGAAGAACCTGGTGACCGGCCTCACCGCCGGCGGCACCAAGGGCTGACGCCCGGCCGGTAAACGTCCGGCCGCGGTGCCCAATCCGACCCCGCAGCACCGCGGCCGGCCGCCTTTCCCCCCATCCATGCCTCCACGACCAGATCTCCGTCTCATCCCAAGGACGTCATGAGCCAGCAGCCTTCCGCCGCACCGGCCCCCGCCTCCGCCACCGCCACGCGCCGCCGCGACTGGTGGCGCGACGCGGTGATCTACCAGGTGTACCCGCGCAGCTTCGCCGACAGCAACGGCGACGGCATGGGTGACCTGGAGGGTGTCCGCACCCGCCTGCCGTACCTGCGCGACCTGGGTGTGGACGCCGTGTGGCTCAGCCCCTTCTACGCCTCCCCGCAGGCCGACGCCGGGTACGACGTCGCCGACTACCGGGCCGTCGACCCCATGTTCGGCAACCTCCTGGACGCCGACGCGCTGATCCGCGACGCCCACGCGCTGGGCCTGCGCATCATCGTCGACCTGGTCCCCAACCACTCCTCCGACCAGCACGAGTGGTTCAAGCGCGCGCTGGCCGAGGGCCCCGGCTCCCCGGCGCGGGAGCGCTACCACTTCCGCCCCGGCAAGGGCGAGAGCGGCGAACTGCCGCCCAACGACTGGGAGTCCATCTTCGGCGGCCCCGCCTGGACCCGGGTCACCGAGCCCGACGGCACGCCGGGGGAGTGGTACCTGCACCTGTTCGCGCCCGAGCAGCCCGACTTCAACTGGGAGCACCCGGCCGTCGGCGACGAGTTCCGGTCCATCCTGCGCTTCTGGCTGGACATGGGCGTGGACGGCTTCCGCATCGACGTCGCCCACGGCATGGTGAAGGCCGAGGGCCTGCCGGACCTCGGGGACCACGAGCAGCTGAAGCTGCTGGGCAACGATGTCATGCCGTTCTTCGACCAGGACGGCGTCCACGACATCTACCGTCAGTGGCGGCGCATCCTGGACGAGTACTCCGGCGAGCGGATCTTCGTCGCCGAGGCGTGGACCCCGACCGTCGAGCGCACCGCCAACTACGTCCGCCCCGACGAGCTGCACCAGGCGTTCAACTTCCAGTACCTGGGCACCCACTGGGACGCCGAGGAGCTGCGCGCGGTCATCGACCGCACCCTGGACGCCATGCGCCCGGTCGGCGCCCCCGCCACCTGGGTGCTGTCCAACCACGACGTCACCCGGCACGCCACCCGCTTCGCCAACCCGCCCGGCCTCGGCACCCAGATCCGCCTGGCCGGCGACCGCGAACTGGGCCTGCGCCGCGCCCGCGCCGCCACCCTGCTGATGCTGGCCCTGCCCGGCTCGGCCTACGTCTACCAGGGTGAGGAGCTCGGCCTGCCGGACGTCGTCGACCTGCCCGACGAGGTGCGCCAGGACCCGGCGTACTTCCGCGGCGCCGGCCAGGACGGCTTCCGCGACGGATGCCGGGTGCCGATCCCGTGGACGCGCACGGGCTCCTCGTACGGCTTCGGCGACGGCGGGAGCTGGCTGCCGCAGCCGGAGAGCTGGGGCGAGCTGAGCGTCGAGGCGCAGACCGGCACGCCCGGCTCCACCCTGGAGCTGTACCGCACCGCGCTGGCCGTCCGCCGGGACCACCCCGATCTGGGCGCGGGTGACGCCGTGGAGTGGCTGCGCGCCCCCGAGGGTGTCCTCGCCTTCCGGCGCGGCGAGTTCGTGTGCGTCGCCAACACCACCGGCGAGTCGGTGACGGTGCCCGCCCACGGCCGCGTCCTGCTGGCCAGCGGCGAGATCACCGAGACGGCCGGCGAGGCGAAGGTCCCGGCGGACACGACGGTGTGGTGGACGACCGCGTGACACCGCCCGCCTGACGGCCGCCCGAGGGCCCGCCGCTTCCCGCCCGGGAGCAGCGGGCCCTCGGGGTATCTCCGCGGTGCTCTGTGCCGCGGGCGCGGCATCGCTCATCCGGCTGTTCCCGACGTGCCGTTCGCCGCCTGGCTGTCTGCCCGGGTGGCTACGCTCACGGGGCATGACCGGCACATCCCAGGAGGAGACGACGCGTGACGCCTCCGTCGTCGTGGCCCGTGACGACGCCGGAAAGGTCGCCGTGCTGTCCGCCGACTTCCCTGATCACGGCGGTGTCCATGTGTTCCTGCCCGGCGGCCGGTTCGAGGACGGTGAGAGCGCCGAGGAATGCGCGCGGCGGGAGCTCCTGGAGGAGGCCGGGGTCACCGCCCTCGCCTGGCGGGCTCTGGGCTCGTACGCCATCACCTTGAGATCCCCGGCCCGCGTGCACCTGTTCCTCGCCGAGGGGCTGACCTGCGGCCCGCAGCGGCTGACCCCGGACGAGGCAGGATTCAAGCTGATGTGGTGGCCGATGGCGGAGGCGCTCCGGGCCGCCGCCGACGGACGGTTCCTGCTCCAGGGCGGGCCGCTCGCGCTGCTTCTCGCCGACAAGACCTGAAGGGGCCGCAAGCGCGCTCTTCGGCTGGGGTCCCGCACGCCGGGCGCCGGCATCCTCGCGCGCCCCTTGTGCGGGAAAAGCCCTCCGCAGCCCACCGTCCGGTGGAGCCGGTGTCACGAGCAACGGGGCTGGAATTCCTTTCCGTTACTTTCACGACCCTTGCTGCAAGACTTGCGCGGGCGCTACGGTCACGCCGGGGTCGGACCCGATCGAGCCGTAACCGCAAGGAGTTCACACCGGTGATACCGAGATGGCCGGCGCCTGCGAAGCGCCGAACCGCCGCGTTCCCAGGGGCCGTTGCCGTCCCGCGGATCGCGGCCGTCACCGTCGCCGCGCTCGCGGCGACACTCCTGACGCCCCTCGCCGCGCGGGCCGACGCCCCGCCCCCGCCCCCGTCGGACGCGAAGCTGGCGAAGACCGCCGCCCGCCACGACCTGACCCGCGAGCAGTTCTACTTCGTCCTGCCGGACCGCTTCGCCAACGGCGACAGGCGCAACGACGAGGGCGGACTGACCGGAAGCCGCCTCGCGACCGGCTACGACCCCACCGACAAGGGCTTCTACCAGGGCGGCGACCTCAAGGGCCTCACCCAAAAGCTCGACTACATCAAGGGTCTGGGCACCACCGCCATCTGGATGGCGCCCCTCTTCAAGAACCAGCCCGTGCAGGGGACGGGGGCGAACGCCTCCGCCGGCTACCACGGTTACTGGATCACCGACTTCACCCAGGTCGACCCGCACTTCGGCACCAACCAGGACCTGAAGGACCTCATCGCCAAGGCGCACGCCAAGGGCATGAAGGTCTTCTTCGACGTCATCACCAACCACACCGCCGACGTCGTCGACTACGAGGAGAAGTCCTACGACTACCTCTCCAAGGGCGCCTTCCCGTACCTGACCAAGGACGGCGAGCCCTTCGACGACGCCGATTACGCGGACGGCACCCGCCGCTTCCCCCGCGTGGACTCCGGCTCCTTCCCGCGCACGCCGACGGTCCCGGCCGCCAAGAAGGACCTCAAGGTCCCCTCCTGGCTCAACGACCCCACGATGTACCACAACCGGGGCGATTCCACCTGGGCCGGCGAGTCGACGACGTACGGAGACTTCTCCGGCCTCGACGACCTGTGGACCGAACGGCCCGAGGTCGTCAGCGGCATGGAGAAGATCTACCAGCGGTGGGTGAAGGACTTCGGCATCGACGGCTTCCGGATCGACACCGTGAAGCACGTCAACATGGAGTTCTGGACCCAGTGGGCCACCGCCCTGGACGCCTACGCGGCGAAGAGGGGCCGTGACGACTTCTTCATGTTCGGCGAGGTCTACTCCGCCGACACCTCCGTCACCGCCCCCTACGTCACCCAAGGCCGCCTGGACTCCACGCTGGACTTCCCCTTCCAGGACGCGGCCCGCGCCTACGTCTCCCAGGGCGGCAGCGCCCGGAAGCTCGCCGCCGTCTTCGGCGACGACTGGAAGTACACGACCGACAAGGCCAACGCCTACGAACAGGTCACCTTCCTCGGCAACCACGACATGGGCCGCTTCGGCACCTTCCTCAAGCAGGACGACCCGAAGGCCGGCGACGCCGAGCTGCTGAAGAAGGACACGCTCGCCCACGAGCTGATGTTCCTCAGCCGCGGCAACCCGGTGATCTACTACGGCGACGAGCAGGGCTTCACCGGCGCGGGCGGCGACAAGGACGCCCGCCAGACCATGTTCGCCTCCCGTACCGCCGACTACCTGGACGACGACCTGCTCGGCACCGACCGCACCCACGCCGAGGACGCCTACGACACGAGCGCGCCCCTGTACCGGCGGATCAGCGCCCTGGCGAAGCTCCGCAAGGCCCACCCGGCCCTCGCCGACGGCGTCCAGACCGAGCGGTACGCGGCCGACGGCGCCGGCGTCTACGCCTTCTCCCGCACGGACGCCGAGCACGGCACCGAGTACGTCGTCGCCTTCAACAACGCCGAGGAGGCGAAGACGGCGACCTTCGCGACCGGCTCCGCGGACATGACCTTCCGAGGCGTCTACGGCACCGACGACGACGTGAGGTCCGGCGCCGACAGGAAGATCACGGTCACCGTCCCGGCCGGGTCGGCGATCGTCCTCAAGGCCGCCGGTCGCCTCGCCGAGCCCGCCACCGAGCCGGCCGTCACCCTCACGGCCCCCGAGCCCGGCGCCACCGGCACCGTCGAGCTGACGGCCGGCGTCACCGGCGGACAGCTCAACCGGGTCGTCTTCGCCGCACAGACCGGCGACGGGAAGTGGCACACCCTCGGCACCGCCGACCACGCCCCCCACAAGGTCACCCACACCATCGGCGAGGACACCCCGGCCGGTACCGCCCTGCGCTACAAGGCGGTCGTCGTCGACTCGGCGGGCCGCACCGCGAGCGCCACGGCCACCTCGGTCACCGGCACCCCGCCCGTCGAGCAGCCGCCCACCGCCGCCTCCCGCGACCACGCGATCGTCCACTACAAGCGCGCCGACGGGAACTACGACGACTGGGGTCTGTACGCCTGGGGCGACCTCGCCGAGGGCGAGGCCACCGAGTGGCCGAAGAGCCACCCCTTCACCGGCCGCGACGCCTACGGCGCCTTCGCCCATGTCAAGCTCAAGCCCGGCGCGTCGAACGTCTCCTTCCTCGTCATCGACAAGGACGGCAACAAGGACGTCGCCACCGACCGCACCATCGACGTCACCCGGACGGGCGAGGTCTGGGTCGAACAGGGCAAGGAGCAGGTCGTCACCGAGCGGCCCGAGTACCCGGCGCAGGACACCACCAAGGCCGTCCTGCACTACCACCGCGCCGACGGAGACTACGACGGCTGGGGCCTGCACGTGTGGGGCGGCGCCGCGAACCCCACCGACTGGTCGAAGCCGCTGACGCCGGTGCGGACCGACCCCTACGGCGCGGTCTTCGAGGTGCCCCTCGCCGAGGGCGCCACCAGCCTCGGCTACATCCTGCACAAGGGCGACGAGAAGGACCTGCCCACCGACCAGACCCTGGACCTCAGGACGAACGGCCACGAGGTGTGGCTGCTGAGCGGCCAGGAGAAGTACCTGCTGCCGCAGCCGGCCGGCTCGGCCGCCGCCGTCGACCTCACCACCGCGAAGGCGGTCTGGATCGACCGGGACACCGTCGCCTGGAACGGCTTTGACGGCGCCGCCTCCACCCAGCTGCTCACCTCCCGCACCGGCTCGGTCAAGGCCGTGGACGCCACCCTCACCGGTGACGACGTCCGGTGGCTCCGCCTCACGAAGACGGCCCTCACCGACGCCCAGAAGGCGAAGTTCCCGCACCTGAAGGAGTACACCGCCTGGTCCGTCGACCCGCGCGACCGCGACCGGGTCCGCGCCGCCCTGCGCGGGCAGGTCGTCGCCGCCCAGCGCGCCGCCAACGGCGCTGTCCTCGCGGCGACCGGCGTGCAGATCGCGGGCGTCCTGGACGACCTCTACGCGGCCGGCGCCACGAAGGCCGCCCTCGGCCCGGTCTTCCGCCACGGCCGGCCCACCCTGTCCGTGTGGGCGCCGACCGCGCAGGACGTGAGGCTGGAGATCGACGGCCGCACCGTCGCCATGCGCCGCGACGACGCCACCGGCGTCTGGTCCGTCACCGGCCCCGGGTCCTGGAAGGGCAAGCCCTACCGGTACGCCGTCCAGGTCTGGGCCCCCGGCGCCGGCGAGGTCGTCACCGAAAAGGTCACCGACCCGTACTCGGTCGCCCTGACCACCGACTCCGAGCGCAGCCTCGTCGTCGACCTCGACGACCGGTCCCTGAAGCCGCGTGACTGGTCGACGTACGACAAGCCCGAGACGGTGCCGCTGCGGGACGCCCAGATCCAGGAGCTGCACGTCCGCGACTTCTCCGTCGCGGACCGGAGCGCCGACCCGGACCACCGGGGCACCTACCTCGCCTTCACCGACAAGGACAGCGACGGCTCCAGGCACCTGCGTGAGCTGGCCGAGGCCGGCACGTCGTACGTGCACCTGCTGCCGGCGTTCGACATCGCGACGATCCCGGAGGACAAGTCCGACCAGGCCACCGTCGACTGCGACCTCGCCGCTCTCCCCGCCGATTCCGACAAGCAGCAGGAGTGCGTGGCGAAGGCGGCGGCGAAGGACGCCTACAACTGGGGCTACGACCCGTACCACTACACGGTCCCCGAGGGCTCCTACGCCACCGACCCCGACGGCACCGCCCGCACGGTCGAGTTCCGGAAGATGGTCAAGGCCCTGAACGAGGACGGCCTGCGCGTCGTCATGGACGTCGTCTACAACCACACGGCGGCCAGTGGCCGGGCGAGGACCAGCGTCCTGGACCGGATCGTCCCCGGCTACTACCAGCGGCTGCTCGCCGACGGCTCGGTCGCCGACAGCACCTGCTGCGCCAACACGGCCACCGAGAACGCCATGATGGGCAAGCTCGTCGTCGACTCGGTCGTCACCTGGGCCAAGCAGTACAAGGTCGACGGCTTCCGCTTCGACCTCATGGGCCACCACCCCAAGGCCAACATCCTCGCCGTCCGCAAGGCCCTCGACGCGCTCACCGCCGAGAAGGACGGCGTCGACGGCAAGAAGATCATCCTGTACGGCGAGGGCTGGAACTTCGGCGAGATCGCCGACGACGCCCGCTTCGTCCAGGCCACCCAGAAGAACATGGCCGGCACCGGCATCGCCACCTTCTCCGACCGCGCCCGCGACGCCGTGCGCGGCGGCGGCCCCTTCGACGCCGACCCCGGCGTCCAGGGCTTCGCCTCCGGCCTGTTCACCGACCCCAACTCCTCGAAGGGGAACGGCACCCGGGCCGAGCAGAAGGCCCGCCTGCTGCACTACCAGGACCTCATCAAGGTGGGCCTGAGCGGCAACCTCGCCGACTACCGCTTCACCGACACCAGCGGCAAGGAGGTCAAGGGCTCCCAGGTCGACTACAACGGCGCCCCCGCCGGATACGCGGCCGCGCCCGGCGACGCCCTCGCCTACGCCGACGCCCACGACAACGAGACCCTGTTCGACGCGCTCGCCTTCAAACTGCCGAAGGACACCTCCGCCGACGACCGGGCCCGCATGCAGGTCCTCGCCATGGCGACCGCCGCCCTCTCGCAGGGCCCGGCGCTCTCCCAGGCCGGCACCGACCTGTTGCGCTCCAAGTCCCTGGACCGCAACTCCTACGACAGCGGCGACTGGTTCAACGCGATCCACTGGAACTGCGCCGACGGCAACGGCTTCGGCCGCGGACTGCCCCCGGCCGCCGACAACAAGGACAAGTGGCCCTACGCGGGGCCCCTGCTGGGCACGGTGAAGGCCGGCTGCCCGCAGATCACCGGCGCCTCGGCCGCGTACCGGGACCTGCTGAGAATCCGCACCGGCGAGAAGGACTTCTCCCTCGCCACGGCCGGGCAGGTGCAGTCCCGGCTCTCCTTCCCGCTCTCCGGGAAGGACGAGACCCCCGGCGTGATCACCATGCGCCTCGGTGACCTGGTCGTCGTCTTCAACGCGACCCCCGGGGAGCAGCGGCAGCGGGTGGACGAGGCGGCCGGCACCGGCTACCGGCTGCACCCGGTGCAGGCGTCCGGAGCGGACCCCGTCGTGAAGAAGGCCGCCTACGCACAGGAATCGGGCACCTTCACGGTCCCGGCCCGCACCGTGGCGGTCTTCACCCGCGCGGGCTAGCGGAACCCGCGGTTAGGGTGCTCCTGTCCGCCGTAGAACAGGAGCACCCATGCCGCAGATCACCGTCCAGCGTTCCGGAGCCCTCGACGACGTCGACTGGGAGGAGTTCGCGCTCGCCCTGCACCCGGTGGTCGTCGAGACGGCCGCGGCGAGGCCGGAGGCGTGCAAGACGCGGGTGCTGCGCGGCGAGGAGGACGTCGTCGGCGCCGAGAAGGAGGGGCACGCCATCGTGAACGTCTCGATCGCCCTGCTCGCCGGACGCAGCGACGAGACGAAGGCGCGGCTCACCGAGGCCGTGGTGGAGCTGCTGCGCAAGCACGTCGGGCCCAGGGACGGGATCCGGCTGCACCTGTCGGCCGAGGTCCGCGACCTCGACCCGTCCTACCGCAAGGCCGAGATCTGATCCACGCCACCGGGCCGGCCGGCGGGGCTACCGCAGTCCGCCGATCGTCCGGCCGTCCTCCAGGGTGCCCTTCAGCTCGGCCTGCGCGCCCTGCTCGGTCCGCACGGTCAGCAGGCCGCCGTCGGCGCTGCCGCTGATGCCGCCCGCCGCCTCGACCGACTCCGTGTCGCGGTCGCCGGCGGCGAGCAGATACCAGTGCCCGTCCTCCGACTTCCACAGCACCCCGGCCAGCACGTGCGGATCGCGCTCACCGCACGCCGGCACGTCCTGCGCCTTCGCCGCCACCGCGCCCTGGGCACCGCCCGGCGTGCGGAACTGGGCCAGCACCCGCGCCCCCTCGCCCCGCCAGGTCTCGGCCCGGGTGCACACCCACGCGCCCGAGCCGCTCCCGTCCGGCAGCGGCTGTGTCGCGAACCGCCACGCGTTCACCGAGCGCACGCCCTGTCCGCGCACCGCGCCGAGCGAGCAGGCGTACGGCGCCCAGTGCGCCCGCGCCTTCGCCACGGACACGTCCTCCGCCGAGCCGGGGCGGCCCGTGGTCAGCCGGGCCGGGACCAGTTCGCCGAGGTCGGCCGCCAGACGGGTGTCGGAGCCGTCGGTCAGCTCCAGCACGTTCCACGAGGTGCACGCGCCGGACCGCTGCACGGGGCTGGCCAGCGGCGAGGTGATCCCGTCGGTCAGCGTCAGGGCGCGGGCGCCGGAGTCCGGGTCGGCGAGGTCCCGCACGGCCGCCTCTCTCACCCAGGGCGCCGTCAGGTAGCGGACGTTGCCGTCGGCGCGGCCCAGGACCACCGCGGTGGCCTCGGCCCGGCCGGCGCCGTCGGTGCGCGCGAGGTCCAGGGCGGCGCCCGCCGTGCCGTCCTTCGGCTCGGCGTACCTGGCCAGCCGCAGACCGTCGTGGAGGATCACCACGCGCGCGTTGTCGACGGTCCCGGCGTACAGCAGCCGGGGCGGGCCGGAGGGGCCGCCGGTCGGGGTGCCGGGCGTCGCCGAGACCCCCACGTTCTCGCCGGGGCGGGCCCAGACGGCGAGGGCCCGGCGGAGCAGCTCCTGGTCACCGGTGAGGTCGCCGCGCGCCGGCCACACGGAGAAGTCGGTGCGGGCGGAGGTCTTCCACGCGGCGGGAGCGGCCTTCGTCAGCCTGCCGGGGTCCAGGGCCGCCTCGGCCGCCGGGTTCCGCGCGTACGGGGGCGCGGCGGCGCCGTTCGGCCCCCACCCCTCGCCGGGCACGCCCAGCAGCGTCCCGCACACCACCAGCGCGGCCCCGGCGACCAGCGCGGCCCTCGTGTGCCGGCGCCGGCGCATCAGGTCCGTGGGCCGCGCCTGCAGCGAGCAGGCGTCGAACTCGGGGGAGGCGAGCAGCGGCGCGTACCGCGCGGGCACCTCGCCGGCCTCCCGCAGCGCGGCGTCCGGGTCGGCGACCCCGGCGGCGACGAGCAACTGCCGTACGTCCCCGTCGGGAAGCCTCTCCAGGCCCCGCAGCACGTAGGCCGCCCGGGCCGGCGCGGAGAGGGACGACAGCCGCTGGTCCAGGGCGAGTTCGTCGGCGCCGCCGGAGCGCGGGAACAGCTTGAGGCCCCATACCTGGGGCAGCGGCAGCGAGGGCCGCCCGGGCCGGGCACGCCACCGGAGCGGGCGGCCGGCCTCCAGCGCCGTACGGACGACGCGGAGGCGCACCAGGGCGTAACCGGGGTCGATGCCGCGGCCGGTGGGCTGGGCCGGGATCACGGGAGCCGTCGTCCGGCTCCGGGGGAGGGCGCGCTGGGTGAGGGAGTGCGCGGACAGGACGCGGCGGCCCCGGCCGAGGCCCGGCGGCAGCACCAGGTAGGCGAGCCGGACCAGGCGCGGATAGTGCTCGACGAGCGCGGCCTCCGCCTGCTCGACGTCGACGACCGGACCGGCGGCGGACCGTGCGGGGCGCGGGGCGACATCCTGTGACTGCACGTTCAGCAGAACGAGCGAATCAGCGGTTGGTCACACCGCCGCCGGACGGCCGGGGCCGCGAACACGCCGCCTCCTGCGGGCACTTCACGCCTCGCGGCCGTCCCCGCGGCCTTTGCCCGCCCCGGGTGCCGGCGGGCCGGGCCCGTACGGCGGCCGGGGCCGCGTCCCGCACCCGCGCACCGCGCCGTCGCCGCCGGCCGTCTGGCGGCAGCCCGTGCCCCGGCCCCGGCCGGACACCGGCGCGGACGGGCCGCAGGGGCAGGCCCCGGTCAGATCCCGGCCAGATCCCGGCCAGGACCCGGTCAGGGGGCGGTGTCACGGACGTCCTCCCCTTCGCCCGCCGCGAGCAGCTTCGCCTCCGTCTCCGGGTCCAGCCGCACCGACGGCCGGTCCGGGCGCTGCGGCGCGACGCCGCCGAGGCCCGTCAGCCACGTCCACGTGTCGGAGACGGTCTCGGCGACCGGCCGGCAGTGCAGCCCGGTCGCCAGCGCCCGGGAGACGTCGGCCCTGTGCAGGGCGTCGTGCAGGTCGCTGCCCGGGGGCACCCACACGGGCAGCTGCGTCCACGGCTCCACTCCGGCGCCGAGGATGACGCCGGGGTCCGTCCAGCGCAGCTCGGCGGTACCGCCGGTGGCCGCCGCGCAGGCGTCGAGCAGGGTGCCCATGGTGGCGTGCCCGGACTCGGAGATCAGGTTGAACGGCCCGCTCAGCCCCCGCTCGACCGAGCCGAGGATCCACGCGGCGAGGTCGCGGACGTCGACGTACTGCAGCGGCAGGTCCCGCGGCCCCGGCGCGAGGACGGGGCCGCCGCGCGCCGTGCGGTTCAGCCACCACGGCAGCCGTCCGACGTTCTCGTACGGGCCGATGATCAGACCGGCCCGTGCCAGCACCGACCGGTCCTCGCCGAAGGCGTCCAGGACGGCCAGCTCGGCGCCCCGCTTGTCCCGGGCGTAGTCGGTCTGCCCGGCGTCCGGGGCGGCGCCCTCCACCAGCGGGGCGTCCTCGGTGTACCCGGCGGGCGGCGCCCACGCGTACACCGAGCAGCTGGACACGTACACGTACCGCCCGGCGCGGCCGGCCAGCAGACGTGCCGCGTCCCGCACCGCGCGGGGCGCCCCCGACCAGGTGTCGACGACCGCGTCCCAGGGGCCCTCGGCGCCCTCGGCGTCCCCGGTGTTCCCGCCGAGCGCGGTGAGCCCCTCGGGCGTGGTGCGGTCGCCGTGCAGCGCGCGCACCCCGGGCGGGGGCGCGTGCCGGCCCCGGTGGAGGACGGTCACCTCCCAGCCGCGTCCGAGCGCCGCCTCCACCACGGCCCGCCCCACGAACTCCGTACCGCCCAGCACCAGTAGTCTCATGCCGGCCACTCTGCCCGGCGCGGCGGACCGGAGGAACGGCTTTCTGCCGACGGCAGACCTCAACGGCCGCCGGGCGGCGTGTACTTGTAGCCGACGCGCCGCACCGTCTGGATCGTCCGCCGGTGCTCGGCGCCCAGCTTGCGGCGCAGCCGGGCGATGTGCACGTCCACGGTGCGGCCGTCGCCGACGTGGCCGTAGCCCCACACGGTGGTCACCAGCCGGTCGCGGGTGTGCACCCGGTGCGGATGCGCGACCAGGTGCGCGAGCAGCTCGAACTCCAGGTACGTCAGGTCGAGTTCGCGCCCGTCGACAGCGGCGGTGCGGCGTGCGGTGTCGATCCGTACGAGCGGGTCGCCGAGGACGCCGGTCTCCCCGCTCTCCCCGGCGGTCCCGGCGTCCCGGTGCGCCGTGTCGGGTACGGCCACCGGTGCGAAGGGCGGCCGCTGGCCGGCGGGGACGAGCACCAGGTAGCCGACCATGGGCGGCCGGCCCGGCAGGGCGGGCAGGGTGTGCGGGGGAGCGGGCATCCAGGTGGCGCCCGGCGGCAGGAGGTCCTTGACGTCCGTCACATCGTCGCGGTCCACGGCCCGCAGCCGGTGACGGGCCGCGGCGGGGACGGCGAGGGGAGCGGAGGAGAGGGAAGGGGAGGAGAGGGAAGGGGAGGAGAGGGAAGGGGAGGAGAGGGAAGGGGAGGTCGCCATGACAGGTCAGCTCTTTCGCGCGAGGAGTTCGCCGGCAGGACGACGGCCGCGGAAAAGGTCCGGGGCGCGCCGGGGGACGTACGTCGTGCGCGTCGGCGGGAAGACCGGGCTACGGCTTCAGAGGGCCGGCGCGTTCGTCGCGCGGCAACACACCCGGTCGAAATCGTCGTGCTGACGGGAGGGCCAGAAGGGCTCGAGGTCATGGCGACCCGTCGCGGCGTGCTTCTGGAAGGCGGACATGGGGCCATTGAAGCAGACGGCCGCCCGGGAGAGGAGGGCCTTCTCACTGCGTGGACGCGACGCCCGTGTCACGCCGAAGGGCGCCCGCCGCGGCACTGTGCCGCGGCGGGCGCCCTTCGTACGCTCTTCGTGCGGGGAGGCGGCGGGTCAGACCTGCCCGGCCTTCTCCAGCGCGGAGCAGCAGGTGTCCACCAGCAGGCGGGTCACCACGTACGGGTCGACGTTGGCGTTGGGACGGCGGTCCTCGATGTAGCCCTTGCCGTCCCTCTCGACCTGCCACGGGATGCGGACCGAGGCGCCGCGGTCGGAGACGCCGTAGGAGTACTCGTTCCACGGGGCGGTCTCGTGCAGGCCGGTCAGACGGTCGTCGATGCCGGCGCCGTAGTTCTTGACGTGGTCCATCGGCTTGGAGCCCTCACCGAGCGACTCGCAGGCGGTGATGATCGCGTCGTAGCCCTCGCGCATCGCCCTGGTGGAGAAGTTGGTGTGCGCGCCCGCGCCGTTCCAGTCGCCCTTGACCGGCTTGGGGTCCAGGGTGGCGGAGACGCCGAAGTCCTCGGCGGTGCGGTAGAGCAGCCAGCGGGCCACCCACAGCTGGTCGGAGACCTCCAGCGGCGCCAGCGGGCCGACCTGGAACTCCCACTGGCCGGGCATGACCTCGGCGTTGATGCCGGAGATGCCGAGACCGGCCTTCAGGCAGTTGTCCAGGTGCGCCTCGACGATGTCACGGCCGAAGATCTCGTCCGAGCCGACGCCGCAGTAGTAGCCGCCCTGCGCGGCCGGGAAGCCGCCCTCGGGGAAGCCGAGCGGGCGGGCGCCCTTGAAGAAGGTGTACTCCTGCTCGATACCGAAGATCGGCTCCTGCGCGGCGAACCGCTCGGCGAGCCCGGCCAGTTCGGCGCGGGTGTTGGTCGGGTGCGGGGTCAGGTCGGTGTCCAGGACCTCGCAGAGCACCAGGATGTCGTCGCCGCCGCGGATCGGGTCCGGGCAGGAGAAGACCGGCCTCAGCACGCAGTCCGAGGAGCGGCCCTCGGCCTGGTTGGTGGAGGAGCCGTCGAATCCCCACAGCGGCAGGGCGTCCAGGCCGGCGGGGGCACCCGTGATGATCTTCGTCTTGGAACGGAGCTTGGCCGTCGGCTCGGTGCCGTCGATCCAGATGTACTCGGCCTTGAAGGTCACGGGGGACACATCCTTCGGGGTGGGTCTGGGCGCACTGCGGGTGCTGCGGCACCGGACGCCGCGTCTACTGCCGTGCAGCCTGTCAACAGGCGATTTCCCGTCCGTTGCCCTTGTGTGAACCCCGTGTTACCTGACGCCGCTGTGCCCCGTCTCACGTCCGGTGGGACAGCGCCTCGCGGACCGCCTCCTCGGAGCGGCCCACGACGGCCGTTCCGTCGTCCGCGGTGATGATGGGGCGCTGGATGAGCTTCGGGTGGGTGGCGAGCGCGGCGATCCAGCGGTCCCGGGACGCCTCGTCACGGGGCCAGTCCTTCAGTCCCAGCTCCTTGGCGGCGGCCTCCTGGGTGCGGGTGATGTCCCACGGTTCGAGGCCGAGACGGGTGAGGACCTCACGGATCTCGTCCTCGCTCGGTACGTCCTCCAGGTAGCGGCGCACGGTGTAGTCGGCGCCCTCGGCGTCGAGCAGGCTGATGGCGCTGCGGCACTTGGAACAGGCCGGGTTGATCCAGATCTCCATGCCGCACACGGTAGCCCGAGGGGCGCGGAACCCGTTCTCCCCGCACGCCCCAGTGGCCCCCAAAGCCCTTGTGGCCAGGGGCTTTTGTCAGTGGTCGGCAGTAAAATGGAAGCAGTGTCCAAGGGTGTCGCCGGGGTGGCCGGCGGCGTCCTGACGCGACAGGAGGATGCCCGTGCCCGCTGCCGCACTGAAGCAGAAGCCGTTGCCCACCCAGTCGACCGCCAAGCGCCCCGTCCTGCTCGACCGGCCCTACGCGCCCGTGGAGAAGCGTCCGCTGCCGGCGGGCCGCCCCCGCGAGTGGTACATCACGCACAACCGCCGGCTCAAGGCGATGCGTCTCGCCATCGCCCTGCTCGACTCCGGCGTCTACCTGCCCGACCAGGCCCGCGACGAGGCGATACGCGAGGCCGCGGAGACGATCGGCGTCCACCCGCCGTCGGCCACGACGTGCCGCATGGTGCGCGCGTTCATGCGCTACAACCGCTGAGCCCGTCACCGTCGCCGGGCGCCCCCGGTCCACGGGGCGCCCGGCGACGCGGCGCGCCGGCCCCGCGCTGAGGCAGTATGGGCGCGTGAGGGCACCGCCCTCATCGTGAAGTCCCCGCTGCCTGAAGGGGCTTGTGCCGCGGGCCACGCGGTCGCGCGTTTGCCGGAGGAGAAGGGGACGACGGTTGGCTGAGGAGAGGACGGCCCCGGTCCCGTCGGCCTGGACGGCGCTGACCGGCCGGTACGGACGCGCCCTCGCCCGGGCCTGCGACATCGGCATCGCGCTGGTGGTCCTGGTGGCGGCGGACCGCTACAGCGCCGAGTACGACCTGCTCCTGGGCGGGCTGATGGCGCTGTCCCTGCTGGCCCGCAGACGGTTCCCCGGCACGGTGATGGCGGTCGTCCTGGCGCTGAGCGTCGCCCAGTTCGCCCTGTACCACCTGCCCGACCTGCCGCTGACGTCGGCACCGGCCTCGTACGACGCGGCCGTGCTGTTCGCCATGATGTCGGTCGTCCACCACTCCCGGACCACCTGGATGCCGTATCTCGCCGGCGCCGTGGTGCTGCTGGCCACGGTGGCCGGGGCGGTGCGGGTGCCGGTCTCCGGCGACGAGTCGTTCGTCGACCTCGAGACGCTCCTGCTCCTCTGGGGCCTGACGCTGACGGTCTGGCTGACGGCCTTCGCCCTGCACACACGGCGCCTCTACGCCGAGAGCCAGGCGGCCCGCGCCCGGCACGCCGAGCGGGAACAGGAGCAGCGGGTCCGGCTGGCCGCGGCCCGGGAGCGGGCCGAGATCGCCCGTGAACTGCACGACGTGGTGGCGCACAGCCTGGCCGTGATGATCCTCCAGGCCGACGGCGCCGGGTCGGTGCTGCGGAAGTCGCCGGACATGGCGGAGTCCGCCCTGAGGACGATCGCCGCCACGGGCCGGGACGCGATCGACGACATGCACCGCATCGTCCGGGTGCTGCGCGAGGGGAACCCGGACTCCGCCGACGGCGGCCCGCCACGGCGCCTGGTCACCCTCGACGAGATCGAGGTCGTCGCCGAACGCGCACGGGCCGCCGGGCTGAGCGTGGACGTGTCGGTCGAGGTCGGCAGGGACCGGCTGTCGCCGGCGGAGGAGATGACGGCCTTCCGTATCGTCCAGGAGTGCCTCACCAACGTGCTCCGCCACGCCGGAGCCGGAGCCGGGGTCGACATCCGGCTCCACGAGGAGCAGGGCACACTGCTGATCAGTGTGGCCGACGACGGAGCGGGCACCCTCGCCGGCCGTGGCGTCGGCGGGCGCTCCGGAGGGAACGGACTCGTGGGGATGCGGGAGCGGGTGGAGCTCGCCGGCGGCAGCTTCGAGGCCGGCCCCCGGCTCGGCAGCGGATGGCACGTACGTGCCTCGATTCCGACAAGGACGAAGTGATGACGCAGGCAGACAGGCCGATCCGGGTGGCCGTGGTGGACGACCAGCCGCTGATCCGGGCCGGTTTCTCCATGGTCCTGGCCGGCCAGGACGACATCGAGGTCGTCGGCGAGGCGGAGAACGGGGCCCAGGCCCTCGAACTGCTGCGCGAGACCGAGGCGGACGTCGTCATCATGGACATCCGCATGCCCGTCATGGACGGCATCCAGGCCACGGAGCGGCTGATGCGGCTGGACGATCCGCCCGGCGTGCTGGTGCTCACCACCTTCGACAACGACGAGGACGCGTTCGCGGCCCTGCGCGCCGGGGCCGGCGGCTTCCTGCTGAAGAACGCTCCCGCCGCGGAGGTCGTGAACGCCATCCGGGTCCTGGCCGCGGGGGAGTCGGTGGTGGCGCCGCGTATCACCAGACTGCTCCTCGACCGGGTCTCGGACCAGCTGGCACCGGCGAACGGACGGGACGAACGGCTGGACGTCCTCACCGCGCGCGAGCGGGACGTGCTCGCCCTGGTCGCCCGGGGACTGTCCAACGCCGAGATCGCGGCGGACCTGTATGTCGCGCAGGCCACGGTGAAGACGCACCTGGGCAACCTCATGGCCAAACTGCATCTGCGGGACCGTGCCCAGGCCGTCGCGTTCGCCTATCGGTCCGGGCTGGTCCGTCCCTCCCCCTGAGGGGGCAGAAGCGCCCCGGCGCTCTGCCCCCGGGGGTGCAGAACCACCCCGCCCGGCGGGTCAGAACCGCCGCCTGTGATCTCGGCTCCGTGGCCGATCTCCGGCGGGCCGCCGGACTCCAGACTTCTCACTGTCGCCGAACACGGCCGAGAAGCCACTGGAGGACCCGATGACCACCACCACGCCCACCACGCAGAACCGCAAGCGCAACCGCATCGTCATCGGCGCGGCCACGGCCGTGATCGTCGCGGCCCTGGCCGCCGGGGCCGGGTACTGGTGGCAGGACCGCGACGAGCTCAGCCAGGCCTCCGCCGAGGACTGCCGGCTGGCGCAGCGCATCGTCACCGAGGGCGGGGAGATCGCCACCGGATCCGCGCCGGAGGCGGAGAAGTGGTGGAAGGAGACCGGAGACGAGCGCCGCGCGCAGATGAAGGACGGCTATCTCGGAGCCAAGATCTCCCGGTACGAGGGGTGGGCACTCGCGACCGCCCAGAAGTCCCCCGAAGCGCCGTCCGCGAAGGACGTGAAGAACCTCCAGGAGGAGGCTCGGGGACACTGCTCGGACGCCGGCGTCACCCTGACCATGCCGCCGCTCGGCTCCTGACCCGGACCGCGGGAACCGTCACCATGGCTGACCACACCGCCGCCCGCGGCCACACACCGGACGACGTCATCACCGCCACCGGCCTGGTGAAGACCTACCGTCAGGGCACCACCGAGGTGCGGGCCCTCGACGGGGTGTCCGTCGGTGTCCGGCGCGCCCGCTTCACCGCCGTCGTCGGCCCCTCCGGGTCGGGGAAGTCGACCCTGATGCACTGCGTCGCCGGACTCGACACCGCCACCTCCGGCAGCATCGTCCTGGACGGAACGGAGATCACCGGGCTGTCCGACCGGCAGCTCACCCGGGTGCGCCGGGAGCGGATCGGGTTCGTCTTCCAGTCGTTCAACCTGCTGCCGCAGCTGACGGCCTACGAGAACATCGTGCTGCCCGTCACCATGTCCGGCGGGCGCCCCGACCGCGACCTGGTGGACCACCTCTGCGAAGTCCTCGGCATCGCCCACCGGCTGACGCACCGCCCCGCAGAGCTGTCCGGGGGCCAGCAGCAGCGGGTCGCCGTGGCCCGGGCGCTGGTGGCCCGGCCGGCCGTGGTCTTCGCCGACGAACCCACCGGAAACCTCGACTCCCGGACCGGTGCCGAAGTCCTCACCATGCTGCGCCGGTCCGTCGACGACCTCGGCCAGACGGTCGTGATGGTCACCCACGACCCCGCGGCCGCACGGTACGCGGACCGGGTACTGACCCTCGCGGACGGACGCCTCGTGGACGACGAGCACGTCACCCCCTCCGGACGCGCCGCCGCACCCGCCCTCGACGTCACGGGGAGGCGGCGATGAGGACACCGTGGCGTGCCACCGTCCTGGGCTCCCAGGTGGCCGAACTCCTGAGGCGGCCCGGGCGGTTCGCGGCGACCGGACTGTCGCTGCTGATCGCGGCCGTCGTCGTCTTCGGGACCGTCGTGGCCCAGCAGATCGTCACCGCGACCGTCGTCGAGAAGTTCCGCGGAACACCCGAAGCGGTGTCCGTGGTGGTCACGCCCGGCGACGGGGAGGACATCGGCGAGGCCCGCCTCCGCGAGATCCGGAGGACGCCCGGGGTCACCGAGGCCGTCGGCCGGATCGAGGGCGGCAGCCCGCTGGACGGCAGCGCCGTCGAGCGCTACCTCGCCCTTTCCGCGGACCCGGGCACCGGCGCCCTGTCGAAGGTCCGCCTGCTCGACGGCACGTACCCCTCCGGCCCGGGCCGGCTCGCCGTCGACACGCGGGCCGCGCGGGAGTACGGCCTCGCTCCGGGATCGTCGCTCACCCTGCTGCGGCCCGGACCCGACGGCGAGGGGACCCGGCGGGTGCCGGTCGAGGTCACCGGAATCGTCCGCAGCACCGCCACGGACGACGCGGAGCCCACCGGGTACGCCCCCGGCTCCCGGGTCGGCGAGCTGCTCGGCGTGCCGGGCTACTCCCGTATCGACATCCGCACCGACGGCGCGCACGCCGCGTCCTTCGGGGCCTCTGCGTCCTCCGCGTCCGGCTCCGTGCCGGCGGAGCTGACGGAGCGGATCCGGCGGGCGGTGCCCGGAGCGCGGGTGCGGTCCGGGGACGAGGTGCGGGACGAGGAGGCCCGCGAGGCGGTCGCGGAGGCGAAGGACACCCTGGAGCTGGTCACCGTCTTCCTCGCCGTCGCCGTCGGTGCGGCCGTTCTCGTCGCGACCTCCACCTTCCGCATCGTCTTCGCACGGCGCGTACGCCAGCTGGCGCTGCTGCGCGCCATCGGGGCGACCCCGCGACGGCTCGCCGCCGCGCTCGTCGTCGAGGGGGCGGTGGTCGGCCTGCTGGCCGGTGCGACCGGGGTGCTCGCGGCCTGGGGCTGCGGACAGCTCGTCCCCCCGGCCGCCCGGCGGTTCGGGCACGACCTGTCCGCCCCCTTTGCCCTCCCGCTGACGGAGGCCGTCCTCACCGTCGCCGGCACCGGTCTCCTGGCGGTCCTGGCGGTCCTGGCCCCCTCCCTGACCGCCTCACGGGTCTCCCCGCTGCAGGCCCTGCGCAGCGCGGCGTCCGGGGAGGGCGCGGCGAGCGGCATCGGCCGCACCCTGCTGGGCCTGCTGTGCGCCGCGGGCGCCGTACTCCTCGCCCGGCAGCAGTACGGCGGGCTGCCCCGGCCGGGCGACACGGAGTACGACCGGTTCGCGGCGCTGACCGCCGTGGTGCTCTCGGGAGGGCTGGCCTTCCTGGCCCTGATCGCCCTCGGCCCCCGTCTGGTCCGGCCGGTGCTGTCGGCCGTCGCCGTGCCCCTGCGCCGTACCGGTGCGGCCGGCCGGCTCGCGGTCGCGGGCGTCGGGGGCGCGCCGGGCAGGGCGGCCTCGGTCTCGGTCGTCGTGGCCCTCGGCGTCTGCCTGGTCGGCTCGACCCTGACCTGCCTCGCCTCCCTGAACGCCTACGAGCGGTACCGGCAGGCGGTGGAGGCACCCGCCGACTTCTCCCTGCACGCGAGGGACAGCGCGCCGCTGGACCGGTCGCTGGCCGCCGATCTGGCCTCGCACCCCGAACTCGCCGACGTGACCGCGTTCCGCACGGCGGAGGTGGCCGAGGGCGGCCGCAGCGCGACGATCTCCGACCTCGACCTCGGCACCGTCCGCTCCGGCGTGAGCCTGACCGCCCGGACCGGCTCCCTCGACGATCTCCCACCCGCCCACGTCGTCGTGGACGCCGGCCACGCCCACCGGCTCGGCGTCCGGGCGGGCGACCGCCTGACGCTGACGTTCGAGGGCCGCCCCGTCCACCTCACCGTGGCCGCGACGCTGCCCGGCGCCGGCCCCTACGGAGGGAACTTCTTCGTCCCCGCTGCGGACCTCACCCGTATGGGGGCGGACCCGGCGCCCACCGCGGTCACCGCCAACGCCTCGCAGGACGGCGCCCAGGGGCGGATACGCGCACAGCGGGCCATCACCGACACCTTGACCGGCCCGGAGCGCGGCGACGGCCGCGTCGTCGCCGAGGACGCGGCCGGACAGGCCGGAGGTTCGGACGACCTGCGGACCATGGCCACGACAGTGATCATGGTCCTGGGCCTGACCGTCCTGGTGGCGGTCGCCGGGGTCGCGACCACGGCGAGCCTCACCGTCGTCGAACGCAAGCGGGAGTTCGGGCTGTTGCGGGCCCTGGGGCTCGGCGGAGCGGCCGTGCACCGCACGGTCACGGTGGAATGCGCGCTCTACGGAGTACTGGGCGGCGTCCTCGGTCTGGCCCTCGGCCTGCCGTACTCCTGGCTGGTGGTCCGTGTCGCCGAGACGAGCGCCCCGTTCACCGTGCCGGCCGGACAGCTCGCGGCGGTCTTCACCGCCCTCGTCCTGGTGACCGCCGCCGCGGGTGCGGTGCCCGCCCTCCACGCCTCCCGGACCTCACCGACGGTCGCCGTCGCCCGGGCCGAGTAGCCGGTGCGCGGGCGGGCACGCGTGCCAGGGGCCCGGCGGGCACGGTGCGCCGACGGGATCAGTACGGCCGGAAGTCGATGTAGCCGAGGAGCACGATCACCGCGGCGACACACCCGAGCACCACGGCCGTCGAGACCCACGACGAGCGGCGGGACGATCCCCGGTGCTCCGGGCCGGCGCGGAAGGGGACCGGTCCGGGCGGGTTCTCCTTCCAGCGCGCGGCGAGCATCCGGGCCCGCGCGGAGGGCTCCTTGTGCACGGCGCCGTCCGCCCATTTCAGGTCGAACTCGCGCTCCTCGTCGTCCCGCTCGGACATGCCCGGACCCTCTCCCCGTTCCCCGACTCGAACAACCGTGTCACTGGACATGATTCCGGACCCGTTTCCCGGTGTGAAGCTTTCCGGCCGACGACGGCGCCCCCGCCCCCGCCGGACGGGCGGGGGACGGGGGCGCCGTCGGACGGGACGGGGGCGTCGGTCACACGTCGAAGTACAGCTCGAACTCGTGCGGGTGCGGACGCAGCTGCAGCGGGGCGATCTCGTTCGCCCGCTTGAAGTCGATCCACGTCTCGATCAGGTCCGGCGTGAACACGTCGCCCTGGAGGAGGAACTCGTGGTCGGCCTCCAGGTGGTCGAGGACCGCGCCGAGGGAGGTCGGGACCTGCGCCACGTTGGCGTGCTCCTCGGGAGCCAGCTCGTAGAGGTCCTTGTCGATCGGCTCGGCCGGCTCGATCTTGTTCTTGATACCGTCCAGGCCCGCCAGCAGCAGCGCCGAGAAGGCCAGGTACGGGTTGCCGGAGGCGTCCGGCGCGCGGAACTCGACGCGCTTGGCCTTCGGGTTGGAGCCCGTGATCGGGATACGCATCGCGGCCGAGCGGTTGCGCTGCGAGTACACCAGGTTCACCGGCGCCTCGAAGCCCGGCACCAGGCGGTGGTAGGAGTTCACCGTCGGGTTGGTGAAGGCCAGCAGCGACGGGGCGTGCTTGAGGATGCCGCCGATGTAGTAGCGGGCCATGTCCGACAGGCCGGCGTAGCCCTGCTCGTCGTAGAAGAGCGGCTCGCCGCCCGCCCACAGCGACTGGTGGACGTGCATGCCCGAACCGTTGTCGCCGAAGATCGGCTTCGGCATGAAGGTCGCCGTCTTGCCGTTGCGCCAGGCCACGTTCTTCACGATGTACTTGAAGAGCATGAGGTCGTCGGCCGCGGCCAGCAGCGTGTTGAACCTGTAGTTGATCTCGGCCTGGCCGGCGGTGCCCACCTCGTGGTGCAGGCGCTCCAGCTGGAGGCCGGACCGCTGCAGCTCCAGGGACATCTCGGCGCGCAGGTCGGCGAAGTGGTCGACCGGCGGGACCGGGAAGTAGCCGCCCTTGTAGCGGACCTTGTAACCGCGGTTGTCCTCCAGCGCGCCGGTGTTCCAGGCGCCGGCCTCGGAGTCGATGTGGTAGAAGGACTCGTTCTCGGCGGTCTTGAAGCGCACGCTGTCGAAGACGTAGAACTCGGCCTCCGGGCCGAAGTACGCCGTGTCGGCGATGCCGGTGGAGGCGAGGTAGGCCTCGGCCTTCTTCGCCACGTTCCGCGGGTCGCGGGAGTACTGCTCGCCCGTGATCGGGTCGTGGATGAAGAAGTTGATGTTGAGGGTCTTGTCCCGGCGGAACGGGTCGATGCGCGCGGTGGACAGGTCGGGGCGCAGGGACATGTCCGACTCGTGGATGGCCTGGAAGCCGCGGATCGAGGATCCGTCGAAGGCCTGCTCGTCGTCGGGGTCGAACGCCTCGGCGGGCAACGTGAAGTGCTGCATGACGCCCGGCAGGTCGCAGAACCGGACGTCGACGAACTTGACGTCCTCGTCCGCGATGAACTTCTTGGCCTCGTCGGCGTTCTGGAACATCCAGCTCCTCCTACTCCCGACCGTCCCGCCGGGGTGGTAGATCGTTCGTGCGGCCAGTGCGGGTGGCACACGTTGCCTCGACCCTAGGGACGGGTGATTTCTCGGGCGTGACCCGTTTGTTTCACAGAAGTTAACCGGCCTTGTTCCAGCCTAGGCGTCCTCCGCGCGCGTCACACCCCCGCCGTGCACCGGGCATATACGGGCGCAGTACCGTGGACGGGTGGACAACAGGCAAGCAATCGGATCGTGGCTCTCCGGGCCGCGCGCGGCCATCGAGGGGGCCGGCGCCGATCTCGGGTACCGGGGCGAGCAGCTCGGGCTGCCCGAGGAGGGACCGGGGTCCCTCGCCCGCCCGGGCCGCCGGCTCGGCGCGCTGGCCGTCGACTGGGCCCTGTGCTCCCTGATCGCCTACGGCCTGGTCACGGGCAGCTTCGGGCAGACGTCGGGCAACTGGGCGCTGCTGATCTTCTTCGTGCTCAGCGTCCTGACCGTCGGCACGGTCGGCTGCACCCCGGGCAAGCGCCTGTTCGGCCTGCGCGTGGTCGAGCTGGGCACCGGCCGTGTGAACCCGGTGCGCGCCCTGCTGCGCTCGGTCCTGCTGTGCGTCGCCGTCCCGGCGCTGATCTGGGACCGGGACGGCCGGGGGCTGCACGACCGGCTGGCGCGCACGGTGGAGGTCCGGATCTAGCCTCCGGCACCCACGGCCGCGGCTCCCCCGCGAGGGCGACAGCCGCGGCGGTGCGAGCCGGTACGGCGACGGGGGCGCCCGGAGCCACGCGGCGGAAGCCGCATCGTGGCCGGCCGGACGCCCCCGTCGCCGTACGCGTCGCGGGGTGCGCGAGGACGGGTCCCGCGGGGCTCAGCGCCTCGGGTTGCCGCCCTTCGGCATGCGCATGCCCTTGGGCATCGGGCCCTTGGGGAGAGGCATGTTGCTCATCAGGTCGCCGAGGGCGCGCAGCCGGTCGTTGGTCGCGGTGACCTGCGGGCCGGTGAGGACGCGCGGGAGCTTGAGCATGGTGGTGCGCAGCTTCTTCAGCTCGACCTGGCCCTCGCCGGTGCCCACGATCAGGTCGTGGACGGGCACGTCGGCGACGATCCGGTTCATCTTCTTCTTCTCGGCCGCCAGCAGGGACTTGACCCGGTTCGGGTTGCCCTCGGCGACCAGCACGATGCCGGCCTTGCCGACCGCGCGGTGCACCACGTCCTGGTTGCGGTTCATCGCCACCGCGGGGGTCGTCGTCCAGCCCCGGCCGATGTTGTCCAGTACCGCCGCGGCGGCGCCCGGCTGGCCCTCCATCTGCCCGAAGGCCGCCCGCTCGGCCCGTCGCCCGAAGACGATCGCCGTCGCGAGGAAGGCGAGCAGCAGGCCCAGGATGCCCAGATAGATGGGGTGACCGACCAGGAAACCGATCGCGAGGAGGACACCGAAGACGACGATGCCGACACCCGCGAGCACAAGACCGATCTTCTTGTCGGCCTTGCGGGTCATCTTGTAGGTCAGAGCGATCTGCTTCAGTCGCCCGGGGTTCGCAGCGTCCGCTGCAGGTTCCTTCCTCGCCATGACGTGAAGTCTACGTGGCGCGGAAGGCACCGACGACGGCGGTGCCGGGCACCGCCGTCGGGGGGACGGTCAGAGGCGGCCGCCGGCCACCTGCTGCCGCAGGACGCGCTCGGTCTCGATGCGGTCCTTGGCGCGGCGGCGGTCCTCCAGCACGGCGGTCCAGGCGTTGCGCCGGGCGGTGCGCTGGCCGCTGCCCATCAGCAGCGACTCGACGGCCCGCAGGGCGTCGGTGAACGACGGGATGGCGGTGGCGCGGACGGGCGCGGCCTGCATCGTGGAGGTCCCCCCTCGGTACGGATCCGGGTACGGGTGCGCGTGCGGACGCACGCGTGGATGTACGTGGCGTGATTCCAGGGTCACTGATTGGTGTTACCAGGGCGTGACCCCCCGGTCAAACGCACATGAAGCGGGGATGCCGGAGGCCGGAACGGCACCGCGGCCCCGACCGGTGCCCTCATCTGCGAGGACGGTCGGGGCCGCGGCGTATCGGCCGATACCGCCGAGTAGCGTCTTGTGCGTGAATTCACACGCTCGTCGCGTCACCCGGCGGACGGAGCCTGAGGGGGCGTCAGACGGCCTGCCCGGCGATGACGGTGTCCCGCTTCTCGACGGCCATCCGGTAGAGGCGCCCGGCACGGTAGGAGGAGCGCACCAGCGGGCCGGACATCACGCCGGAGAAGCCGATCTGCTCGGCCTCCTCCTTCAGCTCCACGAACTCGTGCGGCTTGACCCAGCGCTCCACGGGGTGGTGGCGCACGGACGGGCGCAGGTACTGCGTGATGGTGATCAGCTCGCAGCCGGCCTCGTGCAGCTGCTTCAGCGCCTCGCTGACCTCCTCACGGGTCTCGCCCATGCCGAGGATCAGGTTCGACTTGGTGACCAGGCCGTAGTCGCGGGCCTCGGTGATCACCTTCAGGGAGCGCTCGTAGCGGAAGCCGGGGCGGATCCGCTTGAAGATCCGCGGGACCGTCTCGACGTTGTGCGCGAAGACCTCGGGGCGGGAGTCGAAGACCTCGCGGAGCAGCTCCGGCACCGCGTTGAAGTCGGGGGCCAGCAGCTCGACCTTGGTACGGCCGTCCGGGCGCCCGGCCGTCTGCCGGTGGATCTGGCGCACCGTCTCCGCGTACAGCCAGGCGCCGCCGTCCGGCAGGTCGTCACGGGCGACGCCGGTGATGGTGGCGTAGTTCAGGTCCATGGTGACCACGGACTCGCCGACGCGGCGCGGCTCGTCGCGGTCGAGCGCCTCGGGCTTGCCGGTGTCGATCTGGCAGAAGTCACAGCGCCGGGTGCACTGGTCGCCACCGATGAGGAAGGTCGCCTCGCGGTCCTCCCAGCACTCGTAGATGTTGGGACAGCCGGCTTCCTGGCAGACCGTGTGCAGGCCCTCGCTCTTCACGAGGTTCTGCATCTTCGTGTACTCGGGGCCCATTTTCGCCCGGGTCTTGATCCACTCGGGCTTGCGCTCGATGGGGGTCTGGCTGTTGCGGACCTCCAGGCGCAGCATCTTGCGTCCGTCGGGTGCGACTGCGGACACGACCGGCTCCCTAGCGTTCGATTCTTCGGCGTGCCCCAGGGTACGCCCGTTGATTTGTCGGCCGGCGGCGGTGGCGGCCTGGACGGGGACCGCTCCGGGGCCTGCGGACAGACCTGCCCGGCCACGACGTCGAACACCGGCCCGGCCGGATTTATGCCGCCGGCGCCTTCTCGATCACCCTCGGCTTCAGTTCCGCGTTCTCCAGGACGTCCCGCAGGTGGCGCTCCACCACCGGCAGCACCTCCTCGATCGTGATGTCGCGCCCCAGCTCGTTCGCGAGCGAGGCGACGCCCGCGTCGCGGATGCCGCAGGGGATGATCCGGTCGAACCACTTGTTGTCCGGGTTCACGTTCAGGGCGAAGCCGTGCATGGTGACGCCCTTGGCCACGCGGATGCCGATCGCGGCGATCTTGCGGTCCTCGCGGCGCTGGCCCGCGTTGGACGGGGCGTACTCGGGCCCGTTCAGCCGCGGGTCGAACTCCTCGTCGGCCAGCCGCGGGTCGAAGTCCAGGGAGAGCCCGCCGAGTGCCGGGCGCTGCTCCACCGGGTCGCCCAGCACCCAGACCCCGCTGCGGCCCTCGACCCGGGTGGTCTCGACGCCGAACTCCGCGCAGGTGCGGATCAGCGCCTCCTCCAGCCGCCGCACGTGGGCCACGACGTCGACCGGGCGCGGGAGCTTCTGGATCGGGTAGCCCACCAGCTGGCCCGGGCCGTGCCAGGTGATCTTGCCGCCGCGGTCCACGTCGATGACCGGCGTGCCGTCGAGGGGGCGCTCGTCGTCCGCGGTGCGCCGGCCGGCGGTGTAGACCGGCGGGTGCTCGAGGAGCAGCACGGTGTCGGGGATCTCGTCGGCGAACCGCGCGGCGTGCACCCGGCGCTGCTCGTCCCACGCCTCCTGGTACTCGACGCGCTCGGCGCCGAACCCCATGCGGATGAACCGGAGTTCACTCACGGCAAGAGCCTCCCTGCGAGTCGTAAGGCACGAACCGTGCCCACGCCACTGTACGACCGGGCGCCGGCGCTCCACCGGGGGCCGCTGTCGTCAGCCCGACGGGCAATTCTCACACGATCGGATGAATGCCCCGGAAACTCTGCGGTCGGGTGCTCACTCTCCGCTACATTCACGCCGTTCACGAGGCCATAAGGGCTGCTCACAGGCGCTCCGGGACATCGACGCCCCGGAAGGCAGGAGACCGCACCGCACCATGACGGAACGACCCGCGCAGCGCACTCCCAACCGTCAGCTCGCCGCGCTCATCGCCGAAGCGGGGTTCTCCCACGCGGGTCTCGCCCGTCGCGTCGACCAGCTCGGACTCGAACACGGCCTGGACCTGAGATACGACAAGACGTCCGTCACCCGGTGGCTGCGCGGCCAGCAGCCCCGCGGCACCACCCCCGCCCTGATCGCCGAGGTCTTCACCCGGCGCCTGGGCCGCCGCCTGACCGCCCAGGACCTCGGCCTGGACGCCTGCGCGCCCGTCTACGCGGGCCTGGAGTTCGCCGCCGGCCCGGAGGAGGCCGTCGACATCGTCACCGGCCTGTGGCGCAAGGACTCCGGCAACCACGCGGAGCTGCGCAAGATCGCCTTCACCCCGGCCGGCCTGGTCGTGCCCAGCCGCGACTGGCTGATCGGCCGCGCCGACGAGAAGGTGGCCCGCGCCGAGGTCCCCGTCCGCATCCCCGCCCAGGGACGCCCGGCCTCTCCCCGCGGCCCCGTCCCGCCCGCCCCCTCCCGCAGACGCGCGCCGGCCGACCGCGGGCCCGGCCAGCGGGTCACCGGCGGTGACCTGGCCGCCCTGCGCTCGGTGGGCGAGCTGTTCCGCAGCCTCGACGACCGGTACGGCGGCGGCCACGCCCGCCAGGCCCTCGTGCGCTACCTGGAGCACGAGCTGGAGCCCATGCTGCGCGGCACCTACGGCGAGCAGACCGGCCGCCGGCTGTTCGCCGCCGCCGCCGACCTGACCCGGCTCGCCGGCTGGACGTCGTACGACATCGCCGCGCACGGGCTCGCCCAGCGGTACTTCGTGCAGGCGCTGCGGCTCGCCCAGGCGGCCGGCGACCGGGCGTTCGGCTCGTACGTGCTGGTCACCATGAGCCGCCAGGCCGTCTACCTCGGGCACGGGCGCGAGGCCGTGCAGCTGGCGCGCGTCGCCCAGCAGGGCGTGGGGACCTCCGTGCCGCCGGTCGTGCAGACCCTGCTGCACGCCGCCGAGGCGCGGGCGCACGGCGTCCTCGGCGAGGTGCGGGCCTGCACCGCCGCCCTGGCGCGCGCCGAACGCGCCCTGGAGTCCGCCCGGCCCGGCGACGAGGTGCCGCACTGGGCGCGCTTCTTCGACGAGGCCCAGCTCGCCGACGAGTTCGGGCACTGCCACCGGGACCTGCAGCAGTACCGCGCCGCCGCCCAGTACGCGGAACGCTCGCTCCTCCTGCGCGCCCCCGCCTACGCCCGCAGCCGGCTGTTCTGCCGCGTCGTCCTCGCCACCGCCCGCCTCGGCCTCGGCGAACTCGACCAGGCCTGCCAGCTGGCCGCCGAGGCGGCCGGACAGGCGGCGGAGATGAGATCGGTGCGGGCGGCGGAGTACGTCCAGGACTTCGAACGGCGCCTGGAGCCGTACCGGGACGCGGCCCCCGTGCGGGGCTACCGGGACAAGGTGGCGGCCCTGGGCTGAGGGCGCACGCCGCCTGCGCCTAGGCGGCGTGCGCCGTGGGCAGGGGGTCGGCCGTGTGCATCGGCCGGCCCGCCCCCAGGTCCGTCAGGATCGCCGCCGCGGCCCGGTGGGCCGAGTGCAGCGCGCCCTGGACGGTGCCCGCGTCGCGGTGGTCGCCGCACACGTACAGGCCGGCCAGCAGCCGCACCGGCCGCTGCGGATCGTGCGGCGGCCGCATCGCGGGCACGGCCTCGGCCGTGTGGCGTACGGCGAGGGTCTCCCAGCGGGCGGTCGACGTGCCGTAGAGGCGGGCCAGATGGATGCGTACGGCCGTGTCGACGTCGGACGGGGGAGGACCGAGCACCGTCGACGAGACGAGGGCACGGCCGGCCGGCGCGCGCGACGGGTCCACCTGGCTGACCACCGCCGTGTGGGCGACCGGCCCGCCGCGGTCCGCGTCGAGCAGCAGGGACGCGCCGGTCGCCGGCGGCTCGTCGGTCGTGTGGTGCACGACCGTCACCGGGTGGAAGTCCGGCACCCGCAGCCCCGGCAGCAGCCCGGCGGCGGCGCGGGCGTCGGTCGCCACCAGGACGGCCCGGCAGCGGATCACCCCGTGCTCGGCCGTGGTCACGGCGTTGGTGGCGACCGAGGTGACCCGGACCCCGGTGCGCACGGTGCCCGGCGGCAGCGCCCGCGCCAGCAGCTCCGGCACGGCCTCCGCACCGCCCTCCGGCAGCACCGACCGCCCCCTGGCGAAGGCCTGCAGCGCGAGGTCGGCGCACCGGCTGGAGGTGGTGAGGTCCGGGTCGCACAGCAGGGCGGCGAGCAGCGGACGCAGGAAGCCGTCGATCGTGCGGGCCGGCAGCCCGCGGGCCGCCAGCGCCTGGGCGGCCGGCAGTTCCGGGCGGGCCAGCAGCCGCTCGGCCGGCATGGCCGCGAGCCGGGTCAGCGCCGCGCCGAGCCGGGCCTGGTCGACGGCGGTGCCGAGCGGGGCACCCGTCCGGGGCCGGGGCACGGACGGGGCCGCCCCGGGCGTACGCGGCGCGGAGGCGGTGCGCCGGGGCGCGGCACCCGGCCGGGGGGCGCTCGCCAGAGCGCGCACCGCGTGCAGTGCGCCCCTTGCGCCCCTTGCGCTCCGTGCGCCCGCGCCCGCCGGCACGCCCGCGCGGTGATGGCGCCCCTCGCTGTGCAGCAGCACCCCGGGCGCGAAGGGCAGCAGCGCGAGGCCGTCCAGCCCGGGGGTGAGCCGCAGTTCGGGATGTGCCGTGGACAGCAGTTGTCCGATTCTGTCGAGCCGGAAACCGTCGACCTTCTCGGTCGCCATCCGGCCGCCCACGCCGTGGGCGGCCTCCAGGACCGTCGTCGTCACTCCTGCACTGGCCAGCCGGTGCGCCGCGGCGAGACCGGCGATCCCGGCCCCCACGACGACGACGTCCGCCTGGTACGCGGGCTCAAGCACGTGCCCCTCCTCGAGGTTGCGCGGCCACTGGAGACGTGCTGGAGACGTCATGCCCCCAACCGGCCCGAGGGATACCCGAGTTCGTCTCGAGGTTAGGGCCGGGGCGGGGCCGGGGGAGTCGCACGGAGGCAGAGCACGGTCGCACGACGGTCGCATATCGCCGGAGTACGGCCATCAAACGGTCACAAGGGGGCGAGGTCGAGCGGTACCCGATCGCGCCTCCCGTCGGCTACAGCGCCGCCCGGATCGCCCCGTCGATCTCCGGGAAGGCGAAGCGGAACCCCGACTCCAGCAGGCGGGCCGGCAGGACCCGGGCGCTGCCCAGGACGTCGCCGGCCATCTCGCCGAGCACGGCCCGCAGCACCGGCGCGGGCACGGCGAACGGCGTCGGCCGGCGCAGCACCCGCCCCATGGCCGCGGTGATCTCACGGTTCGTCAGCGGGTGTGGGGCGGTGAGGTTGAAGGGGCCGGAGAGGTCCTCGCGCTCCAGCAGGTGCCGGATCGCCGCGACCTCGTCGTGCAGGGCGATGAACGACCAGTACTGCGAGCCGTCGCCCAGCCGCCCGCCGAGCCCCGCCCGGAAGAGCGGGAAGAGCCGCCCCCAGGCACCGCCGTGAGGGGCGACGACCAGCCCGGTCCGGGCGAACACTGTCCGCACGCCCGCCTCCCCGGCCGGTGCCGCCGCGCCCTCCCACTCCACGCACACCGACGGCAGGAAACCCTCGCCCGCGGGCGCGCTCTCGTCGACGGGCCGCCCGCCCGTCTCCCCGTAGAAACCGGTCGCGCTGCCGTTCACGAACACCCGGGGCCGCCGCCGCAGCGAGGCGACGGCCTCGGCGAGCGCCCGTGTGCCGTGCACCCGGCTGTCGCGGATCCGCGCCTTGTACGCGTCGGTCCAGCGGCGGTCGCCCACGCCCGCGCCGGCCAGGTTGACCACGGCGTCGCACCCCTCCAGCCCGGCCGCGTCCACGCGCCCGGCCTCCGGATCCCAGCGGACCTCGTCCGCGCCCCGCGGAGCACGGCGCACCAGGCGCACCACCTCGTGCCCGTCCGCGGTCAGGGACCGCACCAGTGCGCTGCCGATGACGCCGGACGCGCCGGCCACCACGATCCGGGAACGTGCCATGTCCATGAGCCCATCCTGCCCGCTTCCCGCGGGACCCGCGCCGGGTCCCGCGGGCACGCGCCGTACAGTGAGCGCCATGCTCGCCGCGCACATACGTCACGCCACGCCCGAGGACGAACCGTCGCTGCGCCGGCTCGACCGGGAGACCTGGTCGTACCGGCGCGCCGTCTCACCCGCGCCGGGCCCGGACGACCCCTTCTTCCGGGAGCACGCGGGGCCCGGTGACCACCTCGTCGCCGAACTCGACGGCACCCTCGTCGGCTACGTCCGCCTCGGCTTCCCCACCCCGCTGGCCTCCAACGCCCACGTGCGCCAGATCCGCGGCCTCGCCGTCGCCGACGCGGCCCGCGGCAGGGGCGTCGGCCGGGCCCTCGTCCGTGCCGCCGTCGAGGAGGCCCGCCGCCTGGGCGCCCGCCGCATCACCCTGCGCGTCCTCGGTCACAACACGCCCGCCCGGCGGCTCTACGAGTCCGAGGGCTTCGTCGTCGAGGGAGTCCAGCCGGAGGAGTTCCACCTCGACGGCCGGTACGTCGACGACGTGCTGATGGGCCGGCCGCTGGTCTGAGGCGCCCCGGGCGCGGCCGGTTCCGCCGGGCGGCACCGCACACGTCGCGGCCGGAGCGGATCCACCGGACAGTGGGACCATGCGTGTCTTCCGAGCCCGAGGACCGCGCGGCACACGGAACCGGCGCGCGGACCGCATGCCGGCCGCGGCCAGGGTGCTGCTCGGCTGCGTGCCCGGTCTCGCCGCCGTCGCCGCGCTGGCACTGTGCGCACGCGGCGTCGAGCAGGCCGCCGAGACGGACGCCCGGGCGGCCGGCGCCGCCACCGCCCGGTACACCGCCCCGCGGCCCGCCGTCGTGCCCCGGTCCGTCTGGCTGGGCGACGAGGCCCGCCCCCAGCCGGCCCCGCGCTACGACGACGAGGTCCTCGCCGTCTTCGTCCACCACACCGACACACCGAACGGCTACGACTGCGCCGACGTACCGGCCATCCTGCGTGGCGTCTACACGGGACAGACGGGGGCCCGGGACTGGGACGACATCGGCTACAACTTCGTCGTCGACCGCTGCGGCACCGTCTACGAGGGCCGCGCCGGCGGCATCGACCGCGCCGTCACCGGTGCCCACACACAGGGCTTCAACCACCGCACCACCGGCATCGCCGCCCTCGGCACCTTCACGGAGGGCGTCCCCGTGCCGGACGCGCTGGCCGAGGCGATCGCCGCCCTGGCCGCCTGGAAACTGGGCCCGGCCGGCACCGACCCGCGCGGAGAGGTCCGCCTGGTCTCCAGCAACGGCCTCAGCCGCTACGCCGCCGGCACCACCGCCACCCTGCCCGCCGTCGCGGGGCACGGGGAGGGGTACCCGACCAGCTGCCCCGGCGAGGCACTCAGCGCCCGCCTCCCCCACATCAGGGACCTCGCGGCCCGCATCCAGGGCAGAGCGGCCCGCTGACCCGCGGCGGCGACGACAGCGGCGGCGCGGCCGGTCCGGACGGCGGGGCGTCTCAGTCCGGCCCGAAGCGCCGCCACAGCCGCGGGAGGCGCTCGGCGAGGGCCCGGTCGTCCTCCAGGTCGACCGGGCTGCCCAGCGGCTCCGCGGGCGCGGGGGCGATGCCGAGGTCGGGGGCGACGGTGCCGGTGAGCTGCTCGTAGGCCTCGTCGGCCGCGTAGCCGAGGTCCTCGCCGTCGCCGTCCAGCTCCTCGTCGAAGTCGTCCAGCAGCTCGGCGAGCGCGTCGGGCTCGTGCACCGCGCCCTCGTACACCTCACGGCCCTGGCCGATCAGCCAGCAGCGGAAGTAGTCGAAGGCGTCGTCGCTCGCCCCGCCGAGCAGGATCCAGGCCGCGGCCCACAGGTCCCAGGTGCAGGCGCGGTTGTAGCGGGCCTCGAAGTGGCGGGCGAAGTCGAGCACGAGGTCCGGGTCCAGTGCGAGCAGCCGCTCCACGAGCAGGTCGGCCTGGTCCTCGGGATCACCGTCGGCGCCCCGGCGGGTCGCGTCGATCAGTTCCCAGAACTCCGTCTCGTCCATCACGGGACCAGCATCGTCCCTGGAGGGAGGCGACGCACGCGGAGCGGCCGGACCGGCCCGCCGGGTCCGAGGCCCCGGACACCGTCCGGGCACCCGTCCGCACCCGTCCGTCAGGTCCCGTACAGCGCGGCGAGCCGGCGGGCGTCCCGCGCGAAGCGCTCCCGCAGCTCCCGGGGCGCCAGCACCTCCGCCTCCGGCCCCAGCCCGCGCAGCTGGTCGTGGGCGACCTCCTCGGACTCCACCGGCAGCGTCACCGTCACCCACCCGTCCGCGTCCGGCGCGCCGGCGCCCGCCAGGGCCTCCCGGGCGGCCGGCGCCTCCACGGCGTGCGGCAGGGCGCGCACGCCCCGCGGGGAGAGCCGCACCACGGCCTCGGCCCGCAGGACCGAGCGCGCGAACTGCCCGGCCCGCTCCGCCCAGAACGCGGGCAGGTCGAACTCCCCGTCCCGCGCGAACCGCTCCCCGTCCGGCTCCACCGCCGTGAACCGGTCGAGCCGGTACACCCGGAACGGGCCGCCGTCCGCCACCCGCGCGCACAGGTACCAGATCCCCGCCTTCAGCACGAGCCCGTACGGCTCCAGCTCCCGCACGGCCTCCTTCTCCCCGCGCCGGTAGCGCGCGGTGATCCGCCGGTCGTCCCACACCGCGTCCGCGACCGCCGGCAGCAGCACGGGCGTCTGCGGGTCCCGGAACCAGTTCGGCGCGTCCAGGTGGAACCGCTGGGACGCCGTACGGGGAGCGTCCCGCAGCGAGGGCAGCAGCGCCGCCGACACCTTCAGCCGGGCCGCCGACGCCGCGTCCTCGAGCCCCATCTCCCGCAGCGCCTCCGGCACCCCGGACAGGAACAGCGCCTCCGCCTCGGAGCGGGCCAGCCCCGTGAGCCGCGTCCGGTAACCGCCGATCAGCCGGTAGCCGCCGGCCCGCCCGCGCTCCGCGTACACCGGTACGCCCGCCTCCGACAGCGCCTGCGCGTCCCGGGTCACGGTCCGCTCGGAGACCTCCAGCTCCCGGGCCAGCTCGGCGGCGGTCATCGACGGGCGGGACTGGAGCAGCAGCACCATCTTGATGAGGCGGGCAGCGCGCATGCCCACATCATGCAGGAGGCCCCCGCCGGAGCGGGGGCCTCCTCACAGGTCAGAGCCTCACAGGCCGTAGCGCTCGCGCGCCTCCTTCACGGCCGTCGCCTGGACCTCGCCGCGGCGGGCGAGCTGGGCCAGGGCGGCGACCACGATGGACTCGGCGTCGACACCGAAGTGACGGCGGGCGGCCTCACGGGTGTCCGACAGACCGAAGCCGTCGGCGCCCAGCGAGGACCAGTCCTGCTCGACCCACTGCGCGATCTGGTCCGGGACCTGGCGCATGTAGTCGGAGACCGCGAGGACCGGGCCCTCGGCGCCCTGCAGCGCCTGGCGGACGTACGGCGTGCGCTCCTCGCCGCGCAGCAGCGCCGCGTCGGCCTCCATCGCGTCCCGGCGCAGCTCCGTCCAGGAGGTCGCGGACCACACGTCGGCGGCCACGCCCCACTCCTCGGCGAGCAGCTTCTGCGCCTTCAGCGCCCAGTGGATCGCCGTGCCCGAGCCGAGCAGCTGGATCCGCGGGGCGTTCGCCGCCGGGGTCAGGCCCGCCGACTCCGCCGTGTTGAAGCGGTACAGACCCTTGACGATGCCCTCGTCGACACCGGCCGGCTTGGCGGGCTGCGGCAGCGGCTCGTTGTAGACGGTCAGGTAGTAGAAGACGTTCGGGTCCTCGCCCGGGGCCGTCTCGCCGTACATCCGGCGCAGACCGTCCTTGACGATCGCCGCCACCTCGTATGCGAAGGCCGGGTCGTACGTCAGCGCGGCCGGGTTGGTCGCCGCGATGGCGGGGGAGTGGCCGTCCGCGTGCTGCAGGCCCTCACCGGTCAGCGTGGTGCGGCCGGCGGTGGCGCCGATGAGGAAGCCGCGGCCGAGCTGGTCGCCGAGCTGCCACATCTGGTCGGCCGTGCGCTGCCAGCCGAACATCGAGTAGAAGATGTAGAACGGGATCATCGCCTCGCCGTGCGTCGCGTACGACGTCGAAGCGGCGATGAAGTCGGCCATGGAGCCGGCCTCGGTGATCCCCTCGTTGAGGATCTGGCCGTTCTTGGCCTCCTTGTAGTACATCAGCTGGTCGCGGTCGACCGGCTCGTACGTCTGGCCCTTGGGCGAGTAGATGCCGAGCGACGGGAAGAGCGACTCCATGCCGAAGGTGCGCGCCTCGTCGGGGACGATCGGCACCCAGCGCTTGCCGGTCTCCTTGTCGCGGACCAGGTCCTTGACCAGGCGGACGAACGCCATCGTGGTGGCGACGTTCTGCGAGCCGGAGCCCTTGTCGAAGGAGGCGAACGCCTTCTCGGCGGGCGCGGGCAGCGGCGCGACCGGGTGCACCCGGCGGGCCGGGGCCGGACCGCCGAGGGCGGCGCGGCGCTCCTGGAGGTAGCGGACCTCGGGGGAGTCGGCGCCCGGGTGGCCGTAGGGAACCACGCCGTCGACGAAGTCGCTGTCCTTGATCGGCAGGCCGAGCAGGTCGCGCATGGCCTTGAACTCGTCCACCGAGAGCTTCTTCATCTGGTGGTTGGCGTTCTTGGACGCGAAGCCGGAGCCGAGGGTGTGGCCCTTGACCGTCTGGGCCAGGATCACGGTCGGCGCGCCCTTGTGGGAGAGCGCGGCCTTGTACGCGGCGTAGACCTTGCGGGCCTCGTGGCCGCCGCGCGAGTAGTGGAAGCACTCGAGGATCTTGTCGTCGCTCAGCAGCTTCGCCATCTCGACGAGCGCCGGGTCCTTGCCGAAGAAGTCCTCGCGGATGTAGGCGGCGTCGCGCGTCTGGTACGTCTGCACCTGCGCGTCCGGTACCTCGCGCAGGCGGCGTACGAGCGCGCCGGTGGTGTCGAGCTGGAACAGCTCGTCCCAGGCGGTGCCCCACAGCGTCTTGACGACGTTCCAGCCGGCGCCGCGGAACTGGGCCTCCAGCTCCTGCACGATCTTGAAGTTGGCGCGGACCGGACCGTCGAGGCGCTGCAGGTTGCAGTTGATGACGAAGGTCAGGTTGTCCAGGCCCTCGCGGGAGGCGAGGGTGAGCGCGGTGGTGGACTCCGGCTCGTCCATCTCGCCGTCGCCGAGGAACGCCCACACGTGGGAGTTGCTCAGGTCCTTGATGCCGCGGCTGGTCAGGTAGCGGTTGAACCGCGCCTGGTAGATCGCGGAGATCGGGCCGAGACCCATGGAGACGGTGGGGAACTCCCACAGCCACGGCAGGCGCCGCGGGTGCGGGTAGGACGGCAGACCGTTGCCGCCGGCCTCGCGGCGGAAGTTGTCGAGCTGCTCCTCGTTCAGGCGTCCGTCGAGGAAGGCGCGGGCGTAGATGCCGGGGGAGGCGTGGCCCTGGACGTAGAGCTGGTCGCCGGAGCCGTCCTGCTCCTTGCCCCGGAAGAAGTGGTTGAAGCCGGTCTCGTAGAGCCAGGCCGCGGAGGCGAAGGTGGCGATGTGGCCGCCGACGCCGTACTTGCTGCCGCGGGTCACCATCGCCGCCGCGTTCCAGCGGTTCCAGGCGGTGATCCGCTGCTCCATCTCCTCGTCACCGTCGATCGCCGGCTCGGCGGAGGTGGGGATGGTGTTGACGTAGTCCGTCTCGAGGAGCTTCGGCAGCGCGATGCCGGCTCCCTCGGCGCGCTCCAGGGTGCGGCGCATCAGGTACGCGGCACGGTGCGGCCCGGCCGCCTCGGTGACGGCGTCCAGGGAGGCCTGCCATTCGGCGGTCTCCTCCGGGTCGCGGTCCGGGAGCTGGTCGAGCTCGCTCGGCTGGATGGCGTTGGGGTCGGTCATGTCGCCGCCTTCCTCAGTCGAAGGGGGTTCCCTCATCGGCAAGGGTTCGGGGGTGCCCTAGATCTTTGGCAGGACAGGGCTGGAGCTTGGATACAAGCCCGTTGGCGACTGTAACCCCCTGATCGATGATCGATCAAAGGGTCGACGGCCAAAACCTCTCGATCTCGAGAAAGTCGGCACGGGGTGCCTCCGGCGGTGGCACGGGGTGACCTTGTTTGGTGGGCATTTGTGCAGGTGAGCGCGGTACGGCTCGGGTGGTTCGGTGAGTCGGCGTCTGCCGGTGCGTCGCGGCTGATCGCGCAGTTCCCCGCACCCTTTCAGGGGCGCGGGGCTGTGCCGGTGTGCGGCTCCGCCGCGTGGGCGCGAACCGGGGGTCCGGGGGCGCAGCCCCCGGGGTCGGGACGGGAAGGGGCGGCGGGGGCGAGGAGACTACGCCCGCGGCGCGCAGCCCAGGACGTGGGACTTGACCAGGTCGGCGATGCGCGGGTCACGCCGCCGGAACGCCGCGACCAGCTCCTCGTGCTCCTCCGCGTACGACTGCTGCACCGTGCCCAGCCACCGTATCGACAGCGCTGTGAACACCTCGATGCCCAGCCCCTCCCAGGTGTGCAGCAGCACCGAGTTGTCGGCCGCCCGCACCAGCTCCCGGTGGAAACCCACCGTGTGCCGCACCTGTCCCGTCCCGTCGGCCACCCGGTCGGCCTCGTACAGGGCGGCCACGTGCGGCTCCAGGGCCGAGCAGTCCTCGGCGAGCCGCTCCGCCGCCAGCTCCGCCGCGATCGCCTCCAGGCCCGCCCGGACCGGGTAGCTCTCCTCCAGGTCGGCGGCGGTCAGATTGCGGACGCGCACGCCCTTGTTCGGCGCCGACTCGATCAGCCGCAGCGACTCCAGCTCCCGCAGCGCCTCGCGCACCGGGGTCTGGCTGACCTCCAGCTCGGTGGCGATCCGCCGCTCCACGATCCGCTCGCCCGGCTGCCAGCGTCCGCTGATGATCCCTTCCAGGATGTGCTCGCGGATCTGTTCGCGCAGCGAGTGGACGACGGGCGCGGTCATGAGGGGCTCCTTCGGGAGGGGCACGGATTCTCTGCGGCGGCCCGAAGGGCCTCGTGGAGGGGGATGGTCGTCGGCGGGCGGGCCCCGGGGCGTTGACGCTTAGACAATACGGCGGTCACGGCGCGCGGGAGGGGCGCACAGGGGCGCTTTTACGCAGGTGAGACGAGACTTACACGGCGTGTGCGGCCCGGAACACAACGGTGCCCCCGCCCGGAGAGCTCCGGGCGGGGGCACCGTAGAGGCCCACTGGCAGGGGGATTACAGGCCGAGCTCGACCTCGAACTCGCCCGCCTCCAGGATCGCCTTGACCGCCGTCAGGTAACGGGCGGCGTCGGCGCCGTCCACCAGGCGGTGGTCGTAGGACAGGGTCAGGTACGTCATGTCGCGGACGCCGATGACCGTGCCCTCCTCCGTCTCGATGACGGCCGGACGCTTGACCGTGGCACCGATGCCGAGGATCGCGACCTGGCCCGGCGGCACGATGATCGTGTCGAACAGCGCGCCGCGCGAACCGGTGTTGGAGATGGTGAAGGTCGCGCCGGACAGCTCGTCCGGGGTGATCTTGCTCGCGCGGACCTTGCCCGCCAGCTCGGCCGTGGCCTTGGCGATGCCGGCGATGTTGAGGTCACCGGCGTTCTTGATGACCGGGGTCATCAGGCCCTTCTCGGAGTCCACCGCGATACCGACGTGCTCGGTGTCGAAGTAGGTGATGGTCCCCTCGGCCTCGTTGATCTTGGCGTTGATGACCGGGTGGGCCTTCAGCGCCTGCGCCGCGGCCTTGACGAAGAACGGCATCGGCGAGAGCTTGACGCCCTCGCGCGCCGCGAAGGAGTCCTTCGCCCTGGCACGGAGCTTCATCAGACGGGTGACGTCGACCTCGACGACCGACGACAGCTGCGCCTGCTCGTGCAGCGCCTTGACCATGTTGTCGCCGATGACCTTGCGGATGCGCGGCATCTTGACGGTCTGGCCGCGCAGCGGGGAGGCCTCCAGGGAGGGGGCCTTCTTCGCGGCGGGCGCGGCCGGGGCGGCGGCGGCCGGAGCCTGGGCGGCGGCCTTCGCGGCCTCGGCGGCGGCGGTGACGTCCTGCTTGCGGATACGGCCGCCGACGCCGGTGCCCTTGACGGTGGACAGGTCGACGCCGTTCTCGGCGGCGAGCTTGCGCACCAGCGGGGTGACGTAGGCACCGTCGTCCGCCGGCCGGGTGGCGGACGGAGCTGCGGCCGGGGCCGGCGCGGGCGCCGGGGCGGACGGAGCCGGGTCGGGCGCCGGGGTGGTCTGCTGCTGCGGGGCGGGCGCGGAGGGCGCCTGCGGGGCCGGAGCGGCAGGGGCGGCCGGAGCCGGGGCGGCCTGCTGCGGAGCCGGGGCCTGGGCGGGCTCGGGCTGCGCGGGGGCGGCCGGGGCCTCCTGGGCCGGGGCGGCGGCCGGAGCGGCACCCGCCTCGCCGATGACGGCCAGCTTGGCGCCGACCTCGGCGGTCTCGTCCTCGCCGACCACGATCTCCAGCAGGGTGCCGGAGGCGGGCGCCGGGATCTCGGTGTCGACCTTGTCGGTCGAGACCTCGAGCAGCGGCTCGTCGGCCTCGACGCTGTCGCCGACCGACTTCAGCCAGCGGGTGACGGTGCCCTCGGTGACGGACTCGCCGAGCGCCGGCAGGACCACGTCCGTGCCCTGCGCGGAGCCGCCGCCCGAGGTGGCCTCGGCCGTCGGAGCCGGCGCCGGGGCGGCCTGCTCGGTGGAGGGGGCGGCCGCGGCCGGCTCGGGGGCGGGCTCGGCGACCTGCTCGGCCTGCGGGGCCTGCTCGGCGGCCGGGGCGCCGGAGCCGTCGTCGATCAGGGCCAGCTCGGCGCCGACCTCGACCGTCTCGTCCTCGGCGACCTTGATGGAGGACAGCACGCCGGAGGCGGGCGCCGGGATCTCGGTGTCGACCTTGTCGGTCGAGACCTCGAGCAGCGGCTCGTCGGCCTCGACGCGCTCACCCTCGGCCTTGAGCCAACGGGTGACGGTGCCCTCGGTGACGCTCTCGCCGAGCGCCGGAAGGGTTACGGAAACCGCCATGGTTTCGGTTGCTCCTTACGAAATTGCGGAAGTCTGTGTCGTCGCGCCCGAAGACCGAAGGGGTCAGTCGTGCATGTGGAGCGGCTTGCCGGCCAGCGCCAGGTGCGCCTCGCCGAGCGCCTCGTTCTGCGTCGGGTGGGCGTGGATGAGCTGGGCCACCTCGGCCGGCAGCGCCTCCCAGTTGTAGATCAGCTGGGCCTCGCCGACCTGCTCGCCCATGCGGTCGCCGACCATGTGGACGCCGACCACGGCACCGTCCTTGACCTGGACGAGCTTGATCTCGCCGGCGGTCTTCAGGATGCGGCTCTTGCCGTTGCCGCCCAGCGGGAACTTGATGGAGACGACCTTGTCCGCGCCGTAGATCTCCTTGGCCTTGGCCTCGGTGAGACCGACGGAGGCGACCTCCGGGTGGCAGTACGTCACCCGCGGCACGCCGTCGTAGTCGATCGGGACGGTCTTCAGACCGGCCAGCCGCTCCGCCACCAGGATGCCCTCGGCGAAGCCGACGTGCGCGAGCTGCAGCGTCGGAACCAGGTCACCGACGGCCGAGATGGTCGGCACGTTGGTCCGCATGTACTCGTCGACCAGGACGTAGCCGCGGTCCATGGCGACCCCGGCCTCCTCGTAGCCCAGACCCTGCGAGACCGGGCCGCGGCCGATGGCGACGAGCAGGACCTCGGCCTCGAACTCCTTGCCGTCGGCGAGGGTGACCTTGACGCCGTCCTGGGTGTACTCGGCCTTCTCGAAGAAGGTGCCCAGGTTGAACTTGATGCCCCGCTTGCGGAAGGCGCGCTCCAGCAGCTTGGAGCTGTTCTCGTCCTCGACCGGCACGAGGTGCTTGAGGCCCTCGATGATCGTGACGTCGGCGCCGAAGGACTTCCACGCGGAGGCGAACTCGACGCCGATGACGCCGCCGCCCAGGATGATCGCGGACTTCGGCACACGGTCCAGGACGAGGGCGTGGTCGGAGGAGATGATCCGGTTGCCGTCGATGTCCAGCCCCGGCAGCGACTTCGGCACGGAGCCGGTCGCCAGCAGGACGTGGCGGCCCTGGATGCGCTGGCCGTTCACGTCCACGGAAGTCGGGGAGGACAGCCGGCCCTCACCCTCGATGTACGTCACCTTGCGCGAGGCGATCAGCCCCTGCAGGCCCTTGTACAGGCCCGAGATCACGTCGTCCTTGTACTTGTGGACGGCCGGCACGTCGATGCCCTCGAAGGTGGCCTTCACGCCGAACTGCTCGCTCTCGCGGGCCTGGTCGGCGATCTCGCCCGCGTGCAGCAGGGCCTTGGTGGGGATGCACCCCTTGTGCAGGCAGGTACCGCCGACCTTGTCCTTCTCGATCAGGGCGACGTCCAGGCCCAGCTGCGCCCCGCGCAGGGCCGCGGCGTAACCGCCGCTGCCACCGCCGAGGATCACTAGGTCGAAAACGGTGCTGGCGTCGTTCGCCACGTCACGTCCTCCATGCATGTGCGCCACGCCGGTCTCCAGTGACCGGTCGGCGGCTGGTGTCCGGCCGCTCATTGTTCTCGGCCCTTAGGTGGGGGCCCTGTCCTGCCGAGCCCATCTTCGCACTTGTGGGGGACCGACGAGACGTGGGGCCGGTGTGTGAGACGCCCCACGTTCGCTTGCGGCGAAGGGAGCGGAGACGCCCTCGGGGGCGCAGGCTGTGTCCGATCTGCGGCTTCGCCGCGTGGGCGCGACGAGCCACAACGGACCCGCGGCCGCCGGAATCACCCGCGCCCCGAGCTCTCAGGCGCCCCTAGCCCAGGTCACCCGCAGCCGCCAGTTCGGCGACCCGCACCAGCGTCCGCACCGCCGTACCCGTGCCGCCCTTCGGCGTGTAGCCGAACGGACCGCCCTCGTTGAAGGCCGGACCCGCGACGTCCAGGTGCGCCCAGGTGATGCCCTCGCCGACGAACTCCCGCAGGAACAGGCCGGCCACCAGCCCGCCGCCCATCCGCTCGCCCATGTTGGCGATGTCCGCGGTCGCCGAGTCCATGCCCTTGCGCAGGTGCTCCGGCAGCGGCATCGGCCACGCCGGCTCGCCGACCTCCTCGGCCGCCTCGTACACCGCGGTGCGGAACGCGTCGTCGTTCGCCATGACGCCGTACGTCCGGCTGCCCAGCGCCAGCATCATCGCGCCGGTCAGGGTCGCCACGTCGATGATCGCGTCCGGCTTCTCCTGCGAGGCCGCCCACAGCGCGTCGGCGAGCACGAGCCGGCCCTCGGCGTCGGTGTTGAGGACCTCCACCGTCTTGCCGCTGTACATGCGCAGCACGTCACCCGGGCGGGTGGCGGAGCCCGACGGCATGTTCTCGGCCAGCGCCAGCCAGCCGGTCACGTTGACCTCCAGGCCGAGGCGCGCGGCGGCGACGACCGCGGCGAACACGGCGGCGGCACCGGCCATGTCGCACTTCATCGTCTCGTTGTGCCCGGCCGGCTTCAGCGAGATGCCGCCCGAGTCGTAGGTGATGCCCTTGCCCACGAAGGCGAGGGTCTTCTTCGCTTTGGGCGAGGTGTACGACAGCTTCACCAGCCGCGGGCCCGACGCCGAACCGGCGCCGACACCCAGGATGCCGCCGTAGCCGCCCTTGGCGAGCGCCTTCTCGTCGAGCACCTGCACCTTGATGCCGTGCTCCTTCGCCGCCGCCTGCGCGACCGCCGCGAACGCCTCCGGATTGAGGTCGTTCGGCGGGGTGTTGACCAGGTCGCGGGCGCGGTTCAGCTCCTCGGAGACGGCCACGGCACGCTCGACCGCGGCCTTGTACGCCTTGTCGCGGGGCTTGCCGCCGAGCAGTACGGCCTCCGCCAGCGGGGCCTTGGCGTCCTTGGCCTTGGCGCCCTTGGCCTCCGCCTTGTAGGCGTCGAAGGAGTACGCGCCGAGCAGCACGCCCTCGCCGACGGCGCCGGCGTCGGCGCCGTCGGCCAGCGGCAGCGCGAACGCGGCCTTCTTCGAACCGGCGAGCGCGCGGGCGGCCGTACCGGCGGCCCGGCGCAGCGCCTCGCCGTCGAAACCGGCGTCCTTCTCCGGCTCGGCCCCCAGGCCCACCGCCACCACGACGGGTGCCTTGAAACCGGACGGCGCGGGCAGCTTCGTCACCTCGCCCTCGGCGCCGGAGGCACCGAGGGTCTCCAGCACGCCGGCGAGGCGGCCGTCGTACGCCTTGTCCACGGCCTCGGCGCCCGGTGCGACGACGGGGCCGCGTGCGCCCTTGGCGACACCGATCACGATGGCGTCGGCCCGCAGGCCGGGCACCGCGGCGGTGGAGAGAGTGAGAGCAGTCACGGTGGTGAAATCTCGCTTCCGTACGAAGTTCCTGAGTGGCCGAATGCGGGTGGGTCGACCGGGCCCGACAACCGACCCTGGAGCCCTCCTGCGATGCGGTCCTCGCCTGGACAGGCGAACACCCGGCACGAGCCTACGCTCGCACCGCCGCCGGTTCCCTCCCCCGTCCCGTGTTTCCCGCGCCGCGGGGGCGTAAGGGATCATTCCGGGGTACGCCGCCCCCGCATTCCTGCCCGCATTCCTGGAGCACGCCCATGAGACGCCCGGTCCTGCTGACGGCCCTTCTCCTGCTGCTCGCGGGCTGCTCGCCGGCCTCCCCCGACGACGAGCGGAGCGACGCCGGGCACTGGCGGCCGCGCCCCGGCACCGCCTGGCAGTGGCAGCTCAGCGGCACCCTCGACACCTCCGTCGACGTGCCGGTCTACGACATCGACGGCTTCGACCACACGAAGGCCACGGTCGCCGGCCTGCACGACGACGGCCGCAAGGTCGTCTGCTACGTCTCCACCGGCGCCTGGGAGGACTTCCGCCCCGACGCCGGGAAGTTCCCGAAGGCGGTGCTGGGCAAGGGCAACGGCTGGGAGGGCGAGCGCTGGCTCGACATCCGGGCGACGGACGTCCTCGAGCCGCTGATGGCCGAGCGTCTCGACATGTGCCGCGACAAGGGCTTCGACGCCGTCGAACCGGACAACATGGACGGCTACCGGAACGACACCGGCTTCCCGCTCACCGCCGGCGACCAGCTCCGCTACAACCGGCTGATCGCGGAACTCGCCCACGACCGCGGCATGGCCGTCGGCCTGAAGAACGACCTCGACCAGATCCCGGAACTGGTCGACGACTTCGACTTCGCGGTCAACGAACAGTGCGCCCAGTACGGCGAGTGCGCCGCCAACAAGCCCTTCATCGACGCGGACAAGGCCGTCTTCCACGCCGAGTACGAGCTGCCGGCCGACCGCTTCTGCGCCGACTCCCGCGCGCTGCGGCTGAGTTCGGTGCTGAAGAAGTACGAACTGGGGGCCTGGCGCGAGGCCTGCTGAGCGTCAGCCCAGCACCATGACGACCAGCGCGGCCGTCGCCGCCGCCTCCGCCACCCCGCCGAACACGTCACCGGTGACCCCGCCGAAGCGGCGGACGCAGTGCCGCAGCAGCAGTTCGGCGACGGCGACGGCACCCGGCACGGCGAGCGCCGTACGGACCGCGTCGTACGGCCCGAGGAAGGCGCCCGCCACCGCCCCGGCCGCCGTGACGGCGGCGCCGACGGCCAGTGCGCCGCCCGCCGGGACCGTCCCGGCGACCGCCGCGCCCAGCCCCTCCGGACGCGCCGCCGGCACCCCGGCCCGGGCGGCCAGGGTCAGCGCCAGCCGGGCGGCCGCCCCCGACACCACGGCGGCGAGCGCGCCCCGCGCCCACGAGCCCTCGTACGCCTGGGCCAGCGCGGCCACCTGGGCCAGCAGCACGAGGACGAGGGCGAGCACGCCGAACGGCCCGATGTCGGACTGCTTCATGATCCGCAGCGCGTCCTCGGCGGGCTTGCCGCTGCCCAGCCCGTCCGCGGTGTCGGCCAGCCCGTCCAGGTGCAGCCCCCGGGTGAGCACGGCGGGCACGGCGACGGTCGCGACCGCGGCGAGCAGGGCGCCGGCACCGAGGAACAGCAACGCCAGCCCGACGGCGGCGGCGAGGACCCCGACGGCCAGCCCGGCCAGCGGAGCGCACAGCATGCCGCCCCGCGCCGCCCCGCGGTCCCAGCGGGTCACCCGCACCGGAAACACGGTGAGAGTGCCGAAGGCGAACCGGAGGCCGTGGGAGGAGGGGGTCCTGGACACCGGCGCAGACTACCCGGCGCTCCCCGCGGCGCCTCCGCCGCCCGGGGAACCTGCGGCATCCGGGCACCTCGCCCTAATCTGCTCATATGGGAGATTGGTGGCATCGGGACATCGTGGAACCGGGCAAGCTGCCACTGCTCCTCGCCCTCGGCGCCTTCGTGCTGACGTTCGTGATCACCCGGACGGTCACCCGTCTGATCCGGGCGGGCAAGGGCCCGTTCGGGAACGTCGAGACGGGGGGCGTGCACATCCACCACGTGGTCCCCGGCGTCGTCCTCACCGTCGCCGGCGGCTTCGGCGCGGTCGCCGGTGGCCGGCACGGGTTCGGGTCCGCCCTCGCGGCGGTGGTCTTCGGCATCGGGGCGGGCCTCGTCCTGGACGAGTTCGCGCTGATCCTGCACCTCGACGACGTCTACTGGACCGAAGCCGGCCGCAAGAGCGTGGAGGTCGTGGTGGTCACCGCGGCGTTGGTCGGTCTGGTCCTCGCCGGCTTCGCGCCGTTCGGCGTCGACGGCGTCTCCCAGGACGAGCGACAGGACCGCGCCAACGTCATCGCGACCGTCGCGGGCAACTTCGTCCTCTCCCTCCTCTCCCTGGCCAAGGGCAAGACACGCCTCGCGGTCTTCGGCGTGATCGTCCCGTTCGTCGCCCTGATCGGCGCCGTCCGCCTGGCCCGCCCCGGCTCCTTCTGGGCCCGCCGCTTCTACGGCAGCCGCCCGCGCGCCCGCGCCAGGTCCCGCCTGCGCGCCTACCGCCACGACCGCCGCTGGACCGGCCCGCGGCGCGCCCTCCAGAACTGGATCGGCGGCCGCCCGAACCCCCCGCCCCCCTGACCTGCGGGGCCCCCGCCCCAGCTGCGGGCAGTCGTGCCTCCCCCAGTGCCCGAACGGCCTGGGAGGTACCCCCAGGGCACTGGGGGCCCGCTCATGGGAGTCCCCCTCCGGGGGAGGCACCCCGCAACGCCGGGCCACGCGACCCACCCCCGGCCCACACCCGCACCGGGCACCTGGCAAACGCCGGCGCCTACGCCCCCGCACCCTCGTCGGACACCCCTGCACCCTCGTCGAAGACCTCAGCGCCCTTGTCGGAGACCCCCGCACCCCCGTCGGAGACCTCCGGCAGCTCCGCCGCCAGCGCCGCCGCGGCCCGCACCAGCGGCAACGCCAGCAGACCCCCCGCACCCTCACCCACCGTCACGCCCTGCGTCAGCAGCGGCTCCAGCGCCATCCGGTCCAGCGCCTTCGCCTGCCCCGGCTCCCCGCTGTCGTGCGCAGCCAGCCACCAGTCCGGCGCCCGGAACGCCACCCGCTGGCCCACCAGCGCGCACGCCGCGGCCACCACTCCGTCCAGCAGCACCGGCATCTTCCGCACCGCGCTCTGCAGCAGGAAGCCCGTCATCGCGGTGAGGTCGGCACCGCCCACCGTCGCCAGCAGCCGCAGCTGGTCGCCGAGCACCGGCCGCGCCCGTCGCAGCGCGTCGCGGATCGCCGCGCACTTGCGCATCCACGCCAGGTCGTCGATGGCCAGTCCGCCCCGGCCGGTGACGACCGAGGCGTCGGTCCCGCACAACGCCGCGACCAGCACGCCCGCCGCCGTCGTCCCGCCCACGCTGACGTCGCCGAGCACCACCAGGTCCGTACCGGAGTCGGCCTCCTCGTCGGCCACCGCCATCCCGGCCCGGAAGGCGGCCTCCGCCTCCTCCGGGGTCAGCGCGTCCTCGATGTCGATGCGCCCGCCGCCGCGCCGCACCCGGTGCTTCACGACCTCGGCCGGCAGCGTCTGCGGATCGCAGTCCAGCGCCATGTCGACGATCCGCACGGGCACGCCCTGGCTCCGCGCGAGCACGGACACGGGCCGCCCGCCCTCCAGCACCTCGCGCACCAGGTCGCCCGCGCTGCCCGCGGGCCGCGCCGACACGCCCAGCTCGGCGACCTTGTGGTCACCGGCGAAGAGCACCACCCGGGGCTGTCCGACCGGCCGCACCGGTACGGCGGACTGCGCCGCGGCCAGCCACTCGCCCAGGTCGTCCAGCCTGCCCAGCGCCCCGGGCGGTACGACCTGGCGCTCCCGGCGCGCCTCGGCGTCGCGGCGTACCGCGCCGTCGGGGCGCTCGATCAGATCGGTGAAGTCGTCGAGATTCAGCGAGCTCATTCGCCGAACAGTACCGGCCCCGGCCGAACCCCACGGAGGTCATATCCGCACCGCGCCGGTCCGGCGTCGTTGCCCTCCGGACCGCCATCCCGTACGTAACGTTTTGCGCTGGATCGTCGTATGTTCCTCCGCCTGTCGGGAGCCGCCCATGTCCGCGCCCTCCACCCCCTCGGTGCCGTCTCCCGTGCCCCCGGTGCCCCCCGTCCCCCTCCACGGCCCGCACCGCGCGGACTGCCCCTGGTGCGGCTCGCGGCGACTGCGCTCCCGGCCCGGCCGCCAGGACCCGCGGCGGGGCGCACCCGCCCGCTCCGTCCTCGACCGGTGCCTCGACTGCCGGCACGCCTTCCGCAACCCCCCGCCCGGGCCCCGGCCCGAGCACCCCGCAGTCCGCGCCGCCGGCCGCCTCGGACACGCCCTGGCCGCCCGCGCCGTGCTCCGCCGCTGCCCCGAGCCCGAGAGCTGGCTGGACGTGGGCACCGGCGACGCCGCCTTCCCCCGTACGGCACGCGCGTACTTCCCGTACACCGCGTTCGACGGCGTGGACCCCACCCACCGCGTCCTGCGGGCCCGCGCGGCCGGCCGGATCGAGGAGGCGTACGTCGGCCGGCTGACGGACCCGCACATCACCGCCCGGCTCCGCGCCCGCTACGACGTGGTCAGCCTCTTCGGCCACCTGGAACGCGTCCCCGACCCCCGCGCCGAACTGCGCGCCGCCCTCCACGTGCTGCGCCCCGGCGGCCATCTGCTGCTCGGCCCCGCCGGACCGCGCCGCCTGTTCCCCCTGCCGCCGGGCACGCCGCACCCGGCCGTTCTGCGCACCGAACTGGAGGCCCGCGGCTGCACGGTCCTCACCGGCCCGAGGGACGCACGTCTCGTCGCCCGCAAGGAGCCGTCAGCCCCGTAGCACCAGCGCCTGGCCCGCCACCACCAGCAGCACCTGCTCGCACTCACCGGCGAACGCCGCGTTCAGCCGCCCGAGTTCGTCCCGGTAACGGCGGCCCGAGGCGGTGGCCGGCACGATCCCCGACCCCACCTCGTTCGACACGGCGACGACGGTGCGCCGGGTCGCGCGCACCGCCTCCGTCAGCTCCCGCACCCGTTCCCTGAGGGCCCGTTCGCCGCCGCCCGCCCACTCCGCGTCGTCCCACGCCCCGACGGCGTCCATCGCGTCCGTCAGCCACAGCGACAGGCAGTCGACGAGCAGCGGCGGCCCGTCCTCCCCGAGCAGCGGGACCAGGTCGCAGGTCTCGACGGTGCGCCAGGATCCCGGCCGCCGCTCGCGGTGCGCCGAGACCCGGGCCGCCCACTCGCCGTCCCCGCCCCGGGACCCGCCGGTCGCCACGTACAGCACGTCCGGGAAGGACTCCAGCCGCCGCTCGGCCTCCACCGACTTCCCCGAGCGGGCCCCGCCCAGCACCAGCGTGCGCCGCGGCACGTCGGGCACGTCCTCGTACACGCCCACCAGCAGCGTCGTCCCGTCCGGCACCGCCCGCGCCCCCGCCGCCGCGAGCCGCCGCGCCAGCTCCCGGCCCGGCGGCACGTCGTGGCCGAGATGGACGGCGACGACGTCCGTCGTCGGCCCCGCCGCGCCCACCGCCCGCAGCCGCGCGAGCGCGTCCGGGCGTCCCACGACGTCGGCGAGGACCAGGTCGTAGGGCTCGGCGGGCTCCGCCGGCCCGGCCGGCGCCCCGCCCGGCGGCAGGTACAGCAGCCGCTGCCCGTCCGGACCGGTCACGGCGTACCCGGTGCCCGGCGCGTCCATCGCCACCGCCCGCACCCGGTGCCCGGTCAGCAGCGCCAGCTCCCGCCCGTCCGGCACCCGCCCCGGCTGCGGCAGCCCGGCGGGCACCTCCACGGCCGGACCGTCGTGCGGGTGCGACAGCAGCACCTGCCGTACGCCGCCCAGGGAGTGCCCGGCCCGCGCGGCGGCGAACACGGCACCGGGCGTCAGGTCGAGGAGCAGCGCCCCGTCCACCAGCAGCGCGGTCGCCGCGCGCGCGTCCTCGCCCTGCGCCACGGCACAGGCCGCACAGGAACAGTCGGGGCGGGGGAGTCCCGCGGGGGCACCGGTGCCGAGCAGAGTCACGTCCACGCCCCGATTTTCGCCGGTCGCCCCGCGACGTGCGCGCCCGAGGCCCCCGTGGAGCACCGTCCTGCCCCGGTCCTCCCCGACGGGCCCGGCGCAGCGCATAGGCTGCGGACGGGAGCCGGACCGGGGTGTCCGGCCCCCGATCTGCAGATGCTCACCTCTTGGAGGCGTACATGGCGGCATGGACGTGGCGGTTCGAGACGGCCGACGGGACGGAGGTCCGGCCCGCGGTGGAGCCCGAGGAGTTCACCACGCAAGGGGACGCCGAGTCCTGGATCGGGGAGCACTGGAAGGAGCTCAAGGAGGGCGGCACGGACCAGGTCCGGCTCTTCGAGGACTCCACGGAGATCTACGGGCCGATGAGCCTGCACGCCGAGGACGCCTGACCGGCCGCCAGGAGGGCGGCCCGCCACCGCGGGCCGCCCTCCCCGGCGTCACTGCTCGCCCAGTGTCACCTCGGCGGTGCGCTCGTCGCCGTCGCGGGTGTACGTCACCTTCGTGCGGTCGCCGGGCCGCATCGACGCCAGGGCCTCGGCGAGGGAGGTGATCGTGGTGATGTCCGTGCCGCCGAGCCGGGTGACGACGTCCCCGGCCCTCAGGCCCGCCCGGTCCGCGGCACCGCCGTCCTCGGCGCTGACGACCGCCACGCCCGCGGGGCGGTAGTCCTCGCCGACGACCGTACGGGCGGTGATGTCGAGTGCGGCCCGGCCCGAGTCGGTGACCCTGCCGTCCCTGATGATCTGGTCGGCGACCGTCCGCACCATCGACGCCGGGATCGCGAAGCCGATGCCGGGTGCCGCGCTGCCGCCCATGCCGGGGTCGGTCGCGGCCAGCGTCGGGATGCCGATGACCCGCCCGTCGAGGCCGACCAGCGCGCCGCCGCTGTTGCCCGGGTTGATGGCCGCCGAGGTCTGCACCATGTTGCCGAGTGTCGCGCCCGTACCGCCGCCGCTGCTGCCCTCGGTGACGGTCCGTCCGGTCGCCGACACGATGCCCTGCGTCACGCTGGAGGACAGCCCGAGCGGAGAGCCCATCGCCAGCACGATCTGCCCGACCTCGACCTTCGAGGAGTCCCCGAACACGGCCGCCTTCACCCCCTGGGGCACCTCGTCCAGCTTGATGACGGCGAGGTCCTGCTCCGGGTAGGAGGAGACGAGCCGCGCGGACAACGGCTCCTCGCTGTGCGCCGTCGTCACCCGGAAGGTCCGCTGGTCCCCGACGACATGGGCGTTGGTGACGACGTGCCCCCGGCCGTCGTACACGACCCCCGACCCCAGGTCCTCCCCGGCCTGGATCTGCACGACCGACGGGAGGACGTCCTCGATCACCCGCTGGTAGCCGCTCTGCAGGTCCTCGGCCGCGAGCGGGGCGGCGGCCCGGGTCGCGGAGCCCGCCCGCTCACCGCCGGTGCCGGCACCGGAGTCCCGGCCGGCCGCGGAGCACCCGGCGACGAGCGCCAGGGAACACGCCAGCACGGCGGCGGGGGCACGGAACCGGGGCACGCGGGGGCGGGAGACGTCCATGCCCCGAGTCTCACGGCGGCCCGGACGCGCTGCTTGCGGGAAGCACCCGAACGGGCGCCCGCCGGGAAGCTATCCCCGCACCCCGCACAGGTGCAGCAGAGCCGCGACGCCGCGGTACGGGTCGGTCCGGCCGGCCCGTTCCTCGACGGCCAGCAGGGTCTCGAGGTCCTCCGGGGCCGCCGCGCCGTCGGGTGCCGTGTCCGTGAAGACCCGCACGCCGTACCAGGTGTGCAGCGGGGCGCCGATGCCGGCGAGGCGGGCCGTCAGCGTCGCCAGCCGGTCCGCGCGGACGTCCACGCCGAGGCGGGTGGGGGTCTCCCCGTTCGAGTCGGTTCGAGAATGGGGGAGGCAGGCGGTCGTGTCGAAGGCGGCGAGCGCGCCCGCCCAGTCGCCGCGCAGACCCGGGCGCAGGGCGAGCGCGTCCCCGTTGCGCACGAGCAGCGACAGCAGGCCGCCCGGGGCGAGCATGCGGGCCAGCCCGGCCAGCAGCGGGTCGGGCTCCTCGACGTACATGAGGACGCCGTGGCACAGCACCACGTCGAAGCTGCCCGGCAGGAAGTGCACGCCGGTGTCCCGGCCGTCGCCCTCGATGATCCGCATCCGCTCCCGGATGCCCTCCGGCTGGCCCGCCAGGGCCTCACGCGCCACCGCGATCATCGTCGCGTCCCGCTCCAGGCCGGTCACCTGGTGCCCGGCCCGCGCCAGCCGCAGCGCCTGGGTGCCCCGGCCCATGCCGACGTCGAGCACCCGCAGCCGCTTGCCGACCGGGAAGCGGCCGATGATCTGCTCGTCGAGCTGCCGGGCCACCAGCTCCTGCCGTACGACGTCGCGCAGACCGCCCGGCTTCTCCAACCGGGCGTCGGCCGCGCCCTGGGTGAACGGCGTGGTGCTCAGGGCCGCTCCCCGCGCTTGACCTGCGGCTTGGGAAGCCGGAGCCGGCGCATCTGCAGGGAGCGCATCAGCGCGTAGGCGACCGCGCCGCGCCTGCGGTCGTCGGGGAAGCGCTCGGCGAGCTGCTTCTTCAGCCGGAAGCCGGTGACGAGCGAGTCGAGCACGATCAGCACGATCACGACCAGCCACAGCAGCAGCGCGGCGTTCTGCAGCGACGCCACCCGGATCATGCTCAGCACGAGGATGATCACGGCCATCGGCAGGAAGTACTCGGCGATGTTGAACCGCGAGTCGATGAAGTCGCGCGCGAACTTGCGGACCGGGCCCTTGTCACGGGCGGGCAGGTACCGCTCGTCGCCGTTGGCCAGCGCCTGGCGCTGCCGCTCCAGCGCGGCGCGACGCTCCTCGCGCTGACGCCTGGCGGCCTCCTTGCGCGTCATCTGCGTGTTGGCGACGCTGCGGCGCTGGGACTGGGCCTGGCTGCGCTTGGGCGTAGGCCTGCCCTTCGGGGCCTGCGGGTCGCGGGGCTGCTTGGAGTCGGTCACCGGCGTCTTGACGAGGCTCGGTGCCTTCTCTTCCTTGGCACGGCTACGGAACACAAAACCCAAGGGTACGGGGTGAGGGGGTGTGGACCCCAGCCCGGTGGGGAACGATCCGGCAACACCGGACGTCTGTATGAGGACAAGAGGGGACGTTGCGTACGGCCCGGGGCGCCGGGTCCGGGACGTCCCTGCGGGGAGCACCTACTCCTCACGCCGGACGGGGGGCGTGCACAGTCGTCCTTGGGGATGAGCGCATCCGCCCCCGGACAGTGCGGTAATGGATGCAGGGCCCGTACTGTGGGTTCTGTTGCAGTCGCTGGAGCTGGAGTCGGCCAGAAGGGGGCGCGCGAAGCCCATGAGCGGTGTCATGAAGCGTATGGGGATGATCTTCCGCGCGAAGGCCAACAAGGCCCTGGACCGGGCCGAGGACCCGCGCGAGACTCTCGACTACTCGTACCAGAAGCAGCTGGAGCTGCTGCAGAAGGTGCGCCGCGGCGTCGCCGACGTGGCGACCAGCCGCAAGCGCCTGGAGCTCCAGCTCAACCAGCTCCAGTCCCAGTCGTCCAAGCTGGAGGACCAGGGCCGCAAGGCGCTCGCGCTGGGCCGGGAGGACCTGGCCCGCGAGGCGCTGTCCCGCCGCGCCGCCCTCCAGCAGCAGGTCACCGACCTGGAGACGCAGCACGCCACCCTCCAGGGCGAGGAGGAGAAGCTCACCCTCGCGGCCCAGCGCCTCCAGGCCAAGGTGGACGCCTTCCGGACGAAGAAGGAGACCATCAAGGCCACCTACACCGCCGCCCAGGCGCAGACCCGCATCGGCGAGGCGTTCTCCGGCATCTCCGAGGAGATGGGCGACGTGGGCCTCGCCATCCAGCGGGCCGAGGACAAGACCGCGCAGCTCCAGGCGCGGGCCGGCGCCATCGACGAACTCCTCGCCTCCGGTGCCCTGGACGACCCCTCCGGCATGCACAAGGACGACATCCAGGCCGAGCTGGACCGGCTCTCCGGTGGTACGGATGTGGAGCTGGAACTGCAGCGCATGAAGGCCGAGCTGGCCGGAGGCAGCACCTCCGACCGGCAGGCCATCGAGGGCGGCCAGGGCCAGGCGCAGCCCCAGCAGCAGCCGCAGGACACTCCGCGTTTCGACAAGCAGTAGGGCACGCCTAGGAGGGCGACATGATCGTACGGATCATGGGGGAGGGACAGCTGACGCTGGCCGACGGCCGTCTCGCCGAGCTGAACAAGCTGGACGACGAGCTCCTCGCCGAGATGGAGAAGGGCGACGGCCCCGGTTTCCGCGCGACCCTCCAGGCCCTGCTGGCCAAGGTCCGTGAACTGGGCGAACCCCTGCCCGACGACTCCCTGGAGCCGTCCGACCTCATCCTCCCCTCCCCGGACGCCACCCTGGAGGAGGTCCGGGAACTCCTGAGCGACGACGGCCTCATTCCGGACGGTTCCTGAGACGAGAGCTCCCAAGACGCGGGACACCGTCAGCCCGTCGCGGGGGAGACCGAGGACGAGGCCGTCCAGGCCGAAGCGGGGACCCGGGGGCGCGGCCCTCGGTCCGCCCACCGGTAACGCAGGGTGCCGCACGCACCGGCGTCCACACCGATACCGTGAACACGCGTGAGCACCTTCGCCCGCGCCCGCCGCCGTCTCGCCGCGCACCCCTGTGCCCTGGACGCGGCCCTCGCCGCGGCCGTCCTGGTGTGCATGGTGGCCGGCTCCTTCGCCGATCCGCACGGCCCCGACGGCGTCACCTGGGACATGCGCACCCCCGACCCGCTCAGCCTCGTCCTCATGGGGCTCGGCGCCGCCGCGCTCGTCCTGCGCCGCCGCGCCCCGATGGCCGTCCTCGGGGTCACCGGCTGCCTCTCGGTCGTCGAGTGCGTCACCGGCGACCCCCGCGCCCCGGTCGTCATGTCCGCCGTCGTCGCGCTGTACACCGTCGCCGCCACCACCGACCGCTCCACCACCTGGCGGGTCGGCCTGCTCACCATGGCCGTGCTGACCGGCGCCGCCATGCTGGCCGGCCCCCTGCCCTGGTACGCGCAGGACAACCTCGCCGTCTTCGCCTGGACCGGCATCGGCGCCACCGCCGGGGACGCCGTCCGCAGCCGCCGCGCCTTCGTGCAGGCCATCCGGGAACGCGCCGAGAAGGCCGAGCGGACCCGCGAGGAGGAGGCGCGGCGCCGCGTCGCCGAGGAACGACTGCGCATCGCCCGCGACCTGCACGACGTCGTCGCCCACCACATCGCCCTGGTCAACGTCCAGGCCGGCGTCGCCGCCCACGTCATGGACAAGCGGCCCGACCAGGCCAAGGAAGCCCTCGCCCACGTACGGGAGGCCAGCCGGTCCGCGCTGAACGAGCTGCGCGCCACCGTCGGCCTGCTCCGCCAGTCCGACGACCCCAGGGCCCCGACCGAGCCCGCGCCCGGCCTCCAGCGCCTCGACGAACTCGTCGCCACCTTCCGCCACGCCGGACTGCACGTCGAGGTGGCCCGCACCGACCAGGGCACCACCCTGCCCACCGCCGTGGACCTGGCCGCCTACCGGATCATCCAGGAGGCCCTGACCAACGTGCACAAGCACGCCGGCCCGCGGGCGAGGGCCGAGGTCAGCATCGTCCGGGTGGGACCGCGCATCGAGGTCACCGTCCTCGACGACGGCGCCGGGGAGGCGGCCCCCGCCGCCGGTGGCGGCGGCCACGGCCTGCTCGGCATGCGCGAGCGCGTCACCGCCGTGGACGGCACCCTCACCACCGGTCCCCGCTACGGAGGCGGCTTCCGGGTCCATGCGATCCTTCCCGTCGAGAACGCGGTCCAGGGCCGCACCGACGCCGCGGGGGAGTCCGTATGACGATCCGTGTCCTGCTCGCCGACGACCAGGCACTGCTGCGCAGCGCCTTCCGGGTGCTGGTCGACTCCGAGCCCGACATGGAGGTGGTGGGGGAGGCGTCCGACGGCGCCGAGGCGGTACGGCTGGCCGCCGAACAGCGTCCCGACGTGGTGCTGATGGACATCCGGATGCCCGGCACGGACGGCCTGGCCGCCACCCGCGCGATCAGCGCCGACCCGGCTCTCGCCCACGTCCGCGTGGTCATCCTGACCACCTTCGAGGTCGACGACTACGTGGTGCAGTCGCTGCGCGCCGGTGCCTCCGGGTTCCTCGGCAAGGGCGCCGAACCGGAGGAGCTGCTGAGCGCGATCCGCGTCGCGGCAGGCGGCGAGGCGCTGCTGTCCCCGGCCGCCACCAAGGGGCTCATCGCCCGCTTCCTCGCCCAGGAGGGCGCCGCGGACGGCGCGGACCGCGACCCGGACCGCGCGGGGAGGCTCGCCTCGCTGACCGGGCGGGAACGCGAGGTACTGGTGCAGGTCGCCGGAGGCCACTCCAACGACGAGATCGCCGAGCGCCTCGAGGTCAGTCCGCTGACCGTCAAGACCCACGTCAACCGGGCGATGGCCAAGCTGGGCGCCCGCGACCGCGCCCAACTGGTCGTCACCGCGTACGAGTCCGGCCTGGTACGTCCGAGGGTGGAGTGACCCCGGCCCGGCCGTACTGCGGCGGGAGTATGCGCCGCATAAGGAAATGGACCTGGGGCCTAGGGAACCGGGGCCGCCCATGGCACAGGGTGTGGGGTGGGCGCTCACGTGTGCCCTTCCTCCGCTCGGCCACAGAAGAGAGACCCTGATCCATGTCCTGGCTGTCGAGATTCAGCCTCGCGCAACGGGCCCTGATAGGCTTGATGTCGATCGTCGCGCTCGTCTTCGGGGCGATCGCCGTCCCCCAGCTCAAACAACAGCTGCTGCCCACCATCGAACTGCCCATGGTGTCCGTGCTGGCGCCCTACCAGGGCGCCCCGCCCGACGTGGTCGAGAAGCAGGTCGTCGAGCCGATCGAGGACAGCCTCGAAGCGGTCGACGGCATCTCGGGCATCACCTCCACGGCCGCCGAGGGCAACGCCGTGATCATGGCGTCCTTCGACTACGGCAACGGCACCCAGCAGCTCGTCGCCGACGTCCAGCAGGCCGTCAACCGGGCCCGCGCCCAGCTCCCGGACGGCGTGGACCCGCAGGTCGTCTCCGGTTCGACGGACGACATCCCGACCGTCGTCCTCGCCGTCACCTCGGACAAGGACCAGCAGGCCCTGGCCGACCAGCTCGACAGGACCGTCGTGACGGAGCTGAAGGACATCGACGGGGTCGCCCAGGTCGTCGTCGACGGCGTGCGCGACCTCCAGGTCACCGTCACCCCCGACCCGGCGAAGCTCGCGAAGGCCGGGGCGAGCCCGCAGGCGCTGGCCCAGTCCCTGCAGGCGGGCGGCGCGACCGTCCCGGCCGGCTCCTTCGACGAGGGCGGCGCCAACCGCACCGTCCAGGTCGGCGGCGGCTTCACCTCGCTCGAGCAGATCCAGAACCTCATGGTCACCGGCGAGGGCGTGAAGAAGCCGGTGCGCCTCGGCGACGTCGCCACCGTCGAGGAGGAGGAGGCCAGGGCCGACTCCCTCACCCGCACCAACGGCAGGCCGTCCCTCGCCGTCGCCGTCACCATGGACCACGACGGCAGCGCGGTCGCCATCTCGAAGGCCGTCCAGGACAAGCTCCCCGGCCTGCGCGAGCAGCTCGGCTCCGGCGCGACCCTGACCGTCGTCAGCGACCAGGGCCCGGCCGTCTCCCAGGCCATCGAGGGCCTGACCACCGAGGGCGCCCTCGGCCTGGTCTTCGCCGTCCTGGTCATCCTGGTCTTCCTGGCGTCCGTCCGCTCCACCCTGGTCACCGCCGTCTCCATCCCGCTGTCGGTGGTGCTGGCGCTGATCGTGCTGTGGACGCGCGACCTGTCGCTGAACATGCTGACGCTGGGCGCGCTCACCATCGCCATCGGCCGCGTCGTCGACGACTCGATCGTGGTCCTGGAGAACATCAAGCGGCACCTCGGCTACGGCGAGGAGCGCCAGGAGGCCATCCTCAAGGCCGTCCGCGAGGTCGCCGGAGCGGTCACCTCCTCGACGCTCACCACGGTCGCCGTGTTCCTGCCGATCGGTCTGGTCGGCGGCATGGTCGGCGAGCTGTTCGGCTCCTTCAGCCTCACCGTCACCGCCGCGCTGCTGGCGTCCCTGCTGGTGTCGCTGACGGTCGTGCCGGTGCTGTCGTACTGGTTCCTGCGCGCCCCGAAGGGCACCCCCGAGGACGCCGACGAGGCACGGCGCCTGGCCGAGGAGAAGGAGGCGAAGAGCCGCCTGCAGCGCCTGTACGTCCCCGTCCTGCGCTTCGCCACCCGCCGCCGTCTGACCAGCGTGGCCGTCGCGGTCGTCGTCCTGGCCGGCACCTTCGGCATGGCGCCGCTGCTGAAGACGAACTTCTTCGACGCGGGCGAGCAGAAGGTCCTCAGCGTCAAGCAGGAGCTGGAGCCGGGCACCAGCCTGGCCGCGACCGACGCCCAGGCGAAGAAGGTCGAGAAGCTGCTCGGCGACACCGAGGGCGTCAAGGACTACCAGGTCACCATCGGCTCGTCCGGCTTCATGGCCGCCTTCGGCGGCGGCACGGACACCAACCAGGCCTCGTACCAGGTGATGCTGGAGGACTCCGCGTCGTCCGAGGACGTCCAGGACCGCCTGGAGGCCGGGCTCGCGAAGCTCGACGGCATCGGCACCACCACGGTCGCCGCCGGTGACGGCTTCGGCAGCCAGGACCTGAGCGTGGTCGTCAAGGCGGCCGACGCGCAGGTGCTGCGCGAGGCCGCCGAGCAGGTCCGCGAGACGGTCGCCGACCTCGACGACGTCACCGACGTCACCAGCGACCTGTCCCAGAGCGTGCCGCGGATCTCGGTCAAGGCCAACGCGAAGGCCGCCGAGGCAGGCTTCACCGACCAGACCCTCGGCGCGGCCGTGGGCCAGGCGGTGCGCGGCACCCCGGCCGCCAAGGCGGTCCTGGACGACACCGAGCGCGACGTCGTCATCCGCTCGGCGCAGCCCGCCCGGACGCTGGCCGAGCTGAAGGCGCTGAACCTGGGCGCGGTCAGGCTCGGTGACATCGCCACGGTCGAGCTGGTGGACGGCCCGGTGTCGATGACCCGCATCGACGGGCAGCGCGCGGCGACCGTCACCGCCAAGCCGACCGGCGACAACACCGGCGCGGTGGGCACCGAGCTCCAGTCGAGGATCGACGCGCTGGACCTGCCGGCCGGCGCCACGGCCGAGATCGGCGGCGTCACCGCCGACCAGGACGAGGCGTTCGCCAACCTGGGCCTGGCCATGCTCGCGGCGATCGCGATCGTGTTCATGCTGCTGGTCGGCACCTTCCGGTCGCTGGCCCAGCCGCTGATCCTGCTGGTCTCCATCCCGTTCGCGGCGACCGGCGCGATCGGTCTGCTGATCGCCACGGGCACCCCGATGGGCGTCCCCGCGATGATCGGCATGCTGATGCTGATCGGCATCGTGGTCACCAACGCGATCGTGCTGATCGACCTGATCAACCAGTACCGCAGGCAGGGGTACGGCGTCGTGGAGGCCGTGATCGAGGGCGGCCGTCACCGTCTGCGCCCGATCCTCATGACGGCCCTGGCGACGATCTTCGCCCTGCTCCCGATGGCGCTGGGCGTCACCGGCGAGGGCGGCTTCATCGCCCAGCCGCTCGCCGTGGTCGTGATCGGCGGTCTGATCACCTCGACGCTGTTGACGCTGCTGCTGGTCCCGACGCTCTACGCGATGCTGGAACTGCGCAAGGAGCGGCGCGCGAGGAAGCGGGCGGCGAAGCGGGAGCCGAAGCCGGAGGTCTCCGAGGAACCGGAGCCGGCACAGGTCTGACCGGCCCGGCCGCATGACGAAGGGGGCCGCATCCCACGGGGTGCGGCCCCCTTGCCCGTACGACCTTGTCCGTACGACCGCCGGAGGCTACGGCAGCGCCAGCATCCGCTCCAGCGCCAGCTTCGCGAACGCCTCGGTCTCCTTGTCGACCTCGATCCGGTTGACGAGGGTGCCTTCGGCGAGGGACTCCAGCGCCCACACCAGGTGCGGCAGGTCGATGCGGTTCATCGTCGAGCAGAAGCAGACCGTCCTGTCGAGGAAGACGATCTCCTTGCCCTCGGGAGCGAAACGGTTCGCCAGCCGGCGGACCAGGTTCAGCTCGGTGCCGATCGCCCACTTGGAACCGGCCGGGGCCGCCTCCAGGGTCTTGATGATGTACTCGGTCGAGCCGACGTGGTCCGCCGCCGCCACGACCTCGTGCCGGCACTCGGGGTGCACCAGGACGTTCACGCCCGGGATCCGCTCGCGCACGTCGTTCACCGAGTCGAGGCTGAAGCGGCCGTGCACCGAGCAGTGACCGCGCCACAGGATCATCTTCGCCGCGCGCAGCTCCTCGGCGGTCAGTCCGCCGTTCGGCTTGTGCGGGTTGTAGACGACGCAGTCCTGAAGGGACATGCCCATGTCGCGCACCGCGGTGTTGCGGCCCAGGTGCTGGTCGGGCAGGAACAGCACCTTCTCGCCCTGCTCGAAGGCCCAGCCCAGGGCCCGCTCGGCGTTGGAGGAGGTGCAGATGGTGCCGCCGTGCTTGCCGGTGAACGCCTTGATGTCCGCGGAGGAGTTCATGTACGAGACGGGCACGACCTGCTCGGCGATCCCGGCCTCGGTCAGCACGTCCCAGCACTCGGCGACCTGCTCGGCCGTCGCCATGTCCGCCATGGAGCAGCCGGCCGCCAGGTCGGGCAGGACGACCTTCTGGTCGTCGGAGGTCAGGATGTCGGCCGACTCGGCCATGAAGTGCACACCGCAGAAGACGATGTACTCGGCCTCCGGGCGTGCGGCCGCGTCCCGGGCCAGCTTGAAGGAGTCGCCCGTGACGTCCGCGAACTGGATGACCTCGTCGCGCTGGTAGTGGTGCCCGAGGACGAAGACCTTGTCGCCGAGCTTCTCCTTGGCCGCGCGGGCGCGCTCGACCAGGTCGGGGTCGGAGGGCGAGGGCAGGTCGCCGGGGCACTCCACGCCGCGCTCGCTCCTCGGGTCGGCCTCGCGGCCGAGCAGCAGCAGGGCGAGGGGCGACGGCTGCACGTCGAGCTCCTGGGGTTGGGCGGTGGTCACGACACGCACCCTTTCTAGTTTTCGTCGAACTGACGCTATATATCATAACCGCTTCACGTCACTTTGACGATGCCCATCGTGTCGATGTGACGTGAATCCCGGTTCCCGGGCCGCTGTCCGCGCCGACGGGCATGTGCGAGCATGAGGAGAAGGCCGAGGAGCACACCACGGGTCCGTCCCGGAATGAATCCGCGGCCCCGCCGGTTGGAACCGTCGGCAAGCAGTCTCCGTACAACCCGGGAGAGATGTAGATGTCCGTATCGGACGAGACCACCACCGTCACCGACGGCATCATCCTGACCGACGCCGCCGCGGCCAAGGTCAAGGCCCTGCTCGACCAGGAAGGCCGTGACGACCTGGCGCTGCGCGTCGCCGTCCAGCCCGGCGGCTGCTCCGGCCTGCGCTACCAGCTCTTCTTCGACGAGCGTTCGCTCGACGGCGACGTCGTGAAGGACTTCGACGGCGTCAAGGTCGTCACCGACCGCATGAGCGCCCCGTATCTGGGCGGCGCCACCATCGACTTCGTGGACACGATCGAGAAGCAGGGCTTCACGATCGACAACCCGAACGCGACGGGCTCCTGCGCCTGCGGCGACTCCTTCAGCTGAGCCGCGCGACACCGTACGAAGGGCGGGGGGGGGGGGGGGGGGGGCCCGGGGCCCCCCCCCCCCGGGGGCCCCGGGCGGGGGGCCGCCCCCCCCCGGCGGGGGCCGGCGCCCCCCGCCCC